>CAZSBW010000291.1:0-4478 GCA_964604815.1 uncultured Salinivenus sp.
ACCGGCGCTTTTCTGTTGTCTAAGCCAGTTTCCAGAAATCCGCCAAACAGGTTCTTACCCATCAGGGAACCCTTTTTCTATCGAGAAAACCGCTCAGCTTAGGTATAATACCAATCGCTCTCAGGTAGAAACACGCACATGGCGGAAGTGCGTCATGTCAACGTCATCTATGCTTGAATAACCGGTCTTGATTGTCATGGCTCTGGACAGTGAGTCTTTTCTGCCCGACGCCGAGGATTGCGCCGAGGCGTGGCGCCAGAACAGGTGGGACGAGGGACTCTATTGTCCGGAGTGCGGCTCCGACCAGGTGCAAACTCGCCAACAGAACTACCGAGACCACCTGCATCGCTACTGTTGCAAGGCCTGCGGGAAGTGGTTTATTGATACGACGGGCACCTTTTTGGAAGCCTCCAACGTGAGCCTGCGGCGCTGGGTCTACTTTGCGCGAGAGATGGACAAGGGACGGGCCGCTGGACCGATTGGAGAAGAGATTGGGGTGACAAAGAAGACCGCACGGCGCATGGCCAAAACAATCCGGCAGGCCCTCCACGCCCAGCGCGAAGCCTCCACGCCCAGCGCGAAGGATGGCTTCCGGAGTTGAGCGGAGAAGTCGAAGCGGATGATGTGCACGTCAAAGGTGGGCAGCAAGGACGCGACGTGAGCGCGCAAAAAGGGAGCCGCATGGCCCGCACGAGGGGGTTATCCGAGCGCGGACGGGGCACTTACGCCGGGGACCGCCCGCTGGTGGTGTCCTGGGCCGAGCGAGGCGGGAGAGGACGCGTTTTTGAACTTCGGCGAAGTGCAAGCAAGAAGAGCCTCCTTCCCTCGGCGCTTTCTCACGTGGAGAAGGGCAGTCGAGTGGACACCGACACGTGGGGAGGCTATCGGCTTTTGGGCGAGGTCTATCAGCATCGGAGCGTAAAACATAGCGAAGAGTACGTCAGTGATGAAGGGGCTCACTGCAATACGGCCGAAGGAGAGTGGTCGATCTTCAATCTCGACGGCTGTCGGGAGACGGTTTCGGGGCATCGCGAAACGGTATCTCCATCTGTATCTCTCCCATCACAGTTTTCGGCGCACCTATCGAGACCGGAGCCGGATCGAGCGGACACGGGCGATGATCGGCTTCCTGATAATCGGCCTTCCTTTAAGTGAGAATGTCAATCAGGGGTTGAAGTCTCGGACCTTCAGCGTCCCGAAAAATCCCTTGGCAGGTCATTCCGCACAAGGGAATCCCAGATTCCCAGATGCGGAATCTTTTCGGTGCTAGCACCGCCGGTTATCGAAGAGATTCTGAATCGAGTTCAGAATGACATGCTCAGATTCGGGATTTTTCGGGACGCAAACAGCAGACGTTTGCAGTTGAAGCTCAACCCCTGATTCGCATTGAGAAGGACCTGCCGAAAAGAAGGGCCGCGACCCTCCCATAGCCGGACTGCTAAAGTCGTGTGCGTCATTCTACTCGAGAGCGCTCTTAGAATTCAGCGAAAGCAAGTTCGGAAATCTGTGCTTCCTAAATCGTTTCTGCCTCATCGGGAGAGATTCTTCGGGTCGCAAGGCTCCCTCAGAATGACGCAGTAATGCAAAAGGAGGGAGCCGCGGAGCTTCACCGCTTTCCGCATACGTACCCAGCAGAACAAATCGAGGCGATTTTGGACGGTTCTTCGCTCACGTCGGTGGAGGTTCTTCTCGCTGATCAGTAAAATGGGAGTCCGCCTGTTGGGGCCAGTTCGAATGGGCCCGTTTGCACTCCCTACTCCGCAATTCCACACACCGACACATGAGCATTCTCGTTGATAACGACACGCGCGTCGTCGTTCAGGGCTTTACGGGCTCGGAAGGATCCTTCCACGCCGAGCAGATGATCGATTACGGGACCAACGTCGTCGCGGGCGTCACGCCCGGCAAGGGCGGCCAGACGCACCTCGACCGGCCCGTGTACGACACCGTGGCCGAGGCCGTCGAACACGAGAACGCCAACACGTCCATCATTTTCGTGCCGCCCCCGTTCGCGGCCGACGCCATCCAGGAGGCCGCCGATGCTGGGATTGAGGTCATCATGTGCATCACAGAGGGCATTCCGCAGGCGGACATGAAGCCGACCTATCATTTCGTGCAGAAGAAGGGCGCGCACCTCATCGGGCCCAACTGCCCGGGCGCCATCACGCCGGGGGAGGCGAAGGTGGGCATCATGCCGGCCATGATCTTCGAGCCGGGACCCATCGGGCTCATCTCGCGGTCGGGGACGCTCACGTACGAGGCGGTCGATCAGCTCACGCGGGCCGGATACGGGCAGAGCACGGCCGTCGGCATCGGCGGCGACCCGATCATCGGCACGCGCTTCATCGACGCGCTTAAGATGTTCGAGGACGATCCGGAGACCGAGGGGGTCGTGCTCATCGGCGAAATTGGCGGATCGGCCGAGCAGGAGGCTGCTGAGTACATCCGCGATCACATGAATACACCGGTGTTCGGCTTCATTGCCGGTCGCACGGCACCGCCGGGGCGTCGCATGGGGCACGCCGGGGCCATCGTGTCCGGTGGGTCCGGCACCGCCGAGGCCAAGTTCGACGCGCTCGAAGCCGCGGGCGCAACGGTCGTCAAAAACCCTGCTGTCATCGGGGAGACCGTTAGCGACGTGATGGGATAACAGTTGGGCAGGGCTGCTCCGTGCCGTTCCCGCCTCGTCTTGCCCCTCTGTGCGGCGGTGGGGAGGAAACGAAAGGAGGACCCGTTTGCGGAGCGTCGTTCCCGATTCTGCATTCGGACGGGGCTCCGCAAACCGGTTGAAACGACGTCTCGCTCGACGCCCACTTTGGTCGTGAAGGGAGAAGCGCGAGCGCAATGCTCCGTACGTATCCCAGCGCCGTTCGAGACGAGCGTCACGTCTCTCTCGCCGATCTCCCCTGAACGCCCGCCACGCTGACGTTGCGAACTGAGGCGAAGGTGCGCGCGCCTGAACGTCGCCGCGTCTGTCGTGGAACGGGATCTGCCGGCAACGTCTTCTCACGGCAAGAGACCAGCCCGCGACGCGGTCTTCCAGGGCCGGCTCCACGAGGTCAATTCCGCCCGACCGACGGTAGGTGCCCCGCAGCAGGCCGCAGCCTCTCCATCGTGCCCCGAGCGTCCATCGTGCTCACGGGGGTTGTAACGACCATGACGAGATTCCCCGTTGCGGGTCGTTCGGCACGAACGAATCCGGCTGCCACTCGAACAACATCCCGTAACATCCCGTCGATGTCGCCCGTAAAACAGACACTTTTAATCAGTCCCAACCTGATTGGTCTCCATTGTCATGTCCACTGTGTACGTCACCCGAAAAGTGCATTTTAACGCCGCCCACCGGCTTCACAACCCCGAGAAGTCGGAGGCGTGGAATCGGGAGACCTTCGGCAAATGCAACAACCCGAACTGGCATGGACACAACTACGAACTGGAGGTGACCGTGGCGGGCGAACCGGATCCGGAGACCGGCTACGTGGTCGACCTCGGGGACTTGAAGGCCCTCCTCCATGAGCGCGTAATTGACAGAGTGGACCACAAAAACCTCAACAAAGAGGTCGACTTCATGGACGGCCTTAACCCGACCACCGAAAACGTTGCCATCGCCATCTGGAACCAGCTGGAAGGAGCCCTCCCGTCGGGCCGGCTCCACTGTGTCCGGCTCTACGAGACCCCCCGTAACTTCGTCGAGTACCGAGGCGAGTGACGAGTACTGCCCTCTTCCGTGAGCTTTTTCACCGTCCCCTGTCCCGCAATGGCTGAAAAGAAAATTCCGTCCGACAATCTTCGCGAAAACGGCACTCCCAACGGGGGTCCGCCCAAGTTTTACGAGCGTCGAGACGTGTACGACGAGGACACCACCGAGGCTCTCGCCGAGCACGTGTCCTCCATCCTCGACATCCTGGGGGAAGATTCCTCCCGCGAGGGCCTGGAAGAGACCCCCGAGCGCGTGGCTCGTGCCTACCAGTTTTTGATGCACGGCTACGCCCTTGACCCGCGGGAGATTCTCCGGCAGGCGATGTTCGAGGAGGCCTACGACGAGATGATTCTCGTAAAGGACATCGAGGTCTATTCGCTCTGCGAGCACCACATGCTGCCGTTCTACGGCAAGGCTCACGTCGCGTACATTCCGGACGAGAAGATTGTGGGTCTCAGCAAGATTCCGCGGACGGTCGAGGTCTTTGCCCGGCGGCTTCAGGTTCAGGAACGACTCACGCTGCAGATCCGCGACGCCATCGACGAGGTAATCGAGCCGCTCGGCACGGCGGTCGTCATTGAGGCGAAGCACCTCTGTATGATGATGCGGGGGGCCGAAAAGCAGAACTCGATGACCACGACCAGTTCCGTCAGCGGCGAGTTCGACAATCATCCCACCCGCGCCGAGTTTATGCGCCTCATTCGCGCCACCGAATGAAGGAGGCGGAGGCTCTTTGGGGTGCGGATTTTGGAACCCATTGGAGCCGACGGACCGGTCA
>CAZSBW010000292.1:0-4459 GCA_964604815.1 uncultured Salinivenus sp.
GCAGCACTGCTTCTGCCATGCCGAAGACGACGGACCGGACCTATCACATGCTCATTGTGGAGGACGACCCCGACATCCTCATGGGGCTCGAAGAGTATTTTGAGCTCGAAGAGTACGAAGTCGAGACGGCCGAGGATGGGGAAGTGGCCCTCCAGAAGATGCAGGACATGGAGAAGTGTGACGTTGTCCTCCTCGACGTGATGTTGCCCGAGAAAGACGGGTTCGACGTGCTCCGCGAGTCGCAGGAGATGGGCTTTAGTGCCCCGATTCTGATGATTACGGCCCGCGGGGAGCAAGAATCGAAACTCAAAGGCTTCGGGCTGGGGGCCGACGATTACATCACGAAGCCATTTAACGTGGAGGAGTTGGCCGCCCGGGTGAAAGCCATTCTGCAGCGCACCATGCCCCCCTCCGAGGCGCCGATGGACGTCTACGAGATTGGAGACGTGGAGATTAACTTCACCACCCACGAGGCTTATCGGGACGGCGAGGAGGTGGAGTTCACGGCGCTCGAGTTCGACATTCTCCGCTACCTCATCCAGCACGAGGGCCGAACCGTCACCCGCAAGCAACTCCTGCGGGACGTGTGGGGCATCGACGAAAACATCATCACCCGCACAATCGACCGCCACATGGCGTCCGTGCGCAAAAAGATCGAGCCCGACCCGTCGTCTCCCACCTACATCGAAACAGTGTACGGCATCGGGTATCGATTTGAGGACAACTGAGGACGGTGGGATGGAAGCCGGCAGGCGAAGAGGATCGTGAAGCCTTGCCTCGCTGACGGGCACCGGGGGGGCGGAGGCCGTCCCGAGATGCTCATCGGAGCGGCGGTTCAGGACGATCGCACCTTATGCCGGGAGCCAGTTTGCTTCCCCCTTCGAAACAGCTCGAAGTCTCTCTTGCACAGGTCCGTATCTCGGCACAGCGGGAAGAGACAACAGTCCAGCCCCCACCGCTTGGATCGATCAACGTGCGCTGGCTAGGGCAGAAGGCCCGCCGGAGCCCGTTTTGACTATGGTGCCGTCTCCGGCGCTGCTTCGAGCCGTTCGGCTCCTTCGAGCTTGTAGCCGATCCCATACACGCTCTGGATGGCCCACTCCCCTTCATCCGCTCCCTCCATCACGTCGCGCAGGGCATTGACGTGCCGATCAATGGTGCGCGTCTCGACTTCAGCCGGGAGATCCCACACGTCGCGGAGAATCTGCTCGCGCGTCGCCGTGCGGCCGCGCCGACGAATGAGATAGGCGAGTAGCTTGTACTCTAGATCCGTCAGCTGTACGGACTCTCCCTCCCGGGTGACCTCGTCGTTGTCGAGGTCGACACGCAACCCTCCGACCCCGAAAACGCCGCCCTCTTCGATGGCCTGAGCCTCACGGCGGAGGAGCACGTCGATGCGTGCAACGAGCTCCTCGGCTTCGAAGGGCTTCGTCAGGTAGTCGTCAGTTCCTACCTGAAAGCCACGCATCTTGTGCTCGTGGTCGTTGAGTCCCGTAAGCATGAGCACAGGCGTGCGCACTCCTTCTTCCCGGGCCTGACGCAGGACTTCAAATCCGCTCTGCTCGGGCAATTTGGCATCCAGGACAATGAGGTCGTATCCGGGCAGGCGGGTTGCCTCCTCCTCGGCGTCGTCTCCGTTCTCAACCAGTGTGACCTCGTAGTTTTCCGATTCAAGATAGAGAACGAGGCTCGTACTGAGTTCGCTGTCGTCCTCAACGAGGAGAAGATGGGGACCCTTCTGAGTGTCAGACATCGGTAGCGTGAAATGAATGAAACGGGCGGGACGTAACTGCGGTCAACGATCCTCGATTGTGATAAAGTGAACGCGGTCCTAAGCCAGGTGTGTCCCCACTTCGCTACCGGGCTGTAAATCTCCTGATACATCTCCGTGCCGCCCTCCTTCGGCGGTCACAGCGGTCCAGTCGTCTCCCGAGCTGGCCCCGCCGATCGGGGGAGCCCTTCGTCGAAGGCGTCCGCCCCTGAAGGATTATCCGTGCACGACTGCGAGGGGCCGGAGACGAGCCACCTTGCTCGCGAGACGAGACCCGGCCACGGTTTCCACAATAGCGTCCGTATTCTCTTTGATTTGGACGCCTCCGCCGCCGGCAGAGAGAGCGCCGTCCCCGGAGCGCACGTGCACGCCCTGCCCGTCGAGTTCGTCGTCGAGGGCCACCGGCTCAGCGTGGTGATTGGCTTCGTGGCGACTCATGGTACGTCCGGCCCCGTGACAGGCAGAGCCAAAGCTCTTCTGCATGCTCTCACGCGTGGCGAGCATGACCCACGAGGTCTCGCCCATGCTGCCGGGAACGAGCACCGGCTGACCGAGGGCGCGGTAGGGAAGTGAAATGCCAGGGGTGCCGGGCCCAAATGCGCGGGCTGCCCCCTTCCGGTGCACGTAGCAGCGCATGTGCTTGCCCTCAACTTGGTGCATCTCCACCTGGCCGAGATTGTGGGCCACGTCGTACACCGTCTTCAGACGTTGCCCCTTGCCGTCGAGGGCCTCGTCGAAGACTTCGCGGACCCGGTGCGCCAGTACCTGCCGATTGGCATAGGCGTAGTTGGCTGCCGCCCGCATGGCGCCCATGTAGTCTTCCGCCTCCGTCGAGTCGAGGGGCACACAGGCAAGATTGGGGTTGGGCGGTGTAATGTCGTAGCTGGGCGCCGCCTCCTGAAAGCGCTCAATGTAATCGGCGCACACCTGCCGGCCGTAGCCCCGCGACCCGCAGTGAATCTGGGCCACGAGCGTATCCTCTTTCAAGCCCATCGTCACAGCGGCGGCGCGGTTGAACACCTCTTCAACGGCGTGAATCTCGATGAAGTGCTCGCCGCCGCCGAGCGTCCCGAGCTGCTCGGCGCCTAGGGACCGGGCCGCGTCGCTCACCTTTCCCGGATCGGCCTCGTTGAGACGGCCGCCTTCCTCGGCCCGCACCAGGTCGTCCTGCTGGGCCATATCCTTGCGCAGAGCCCACTGTGCGCCCGACTGGGCGACGTGGTCCACTTCGCTCTTGTTCATGTGGATCGAGCCCTCCGCGTCCGATCCGCTGGGAATGTGGGCCTTCAACGCGTCGGCGAGGACGTCGAAGTTGCCTTCCGCCTCTTCCAAACCGATGTCCGATCCCAGCAGACGCACGCCGGTATTGATGTCGTGTCCGATGGCGCCCGGGGCGATGGTGCCTACGGGCCACTTCGACACGGACACGATGCCGATGGGGGCGCCCTGGCCGCTGTACACGTCGGGCATAACGACAAGATGGCCAACCAGTCCGGGCAGCATCGCCGTCTGGATGGCCTGATCAATCGCCTCGCCCCGAATGATCTCCCCAATGAGCTCCTCGTTGGCAATTATGCGCACCGGAACGCGCATCGACTCTCGGAACGACTCCGGAATTTCCCAGGTGAACTCGTCGATCCGCGTCAAATCCGTCCGTTCCATACGTTGGTGCTCGACGTGCGCAGGCAGCCCACACTCCTTGGGCCTTGCGCAACGCCTCGATTGGTTCTGGAGAGTGAGAGACTGGAAAGTTGAACCAGATGGATAATTTCAGTGTTCCCCTTGTTCCAGTCTTCTTCCCCAGCGGCTCCTCTTCCCTCAGTCGTTTTCGTTGCCGATTCGTTCGATGTTTAGCACCTCGATGGGCGTGCCCCACATGCGCGTCGTCATGACGTTCTTCTTTTTTGCCTCAAAGCGGACCCGGAGCCCATCCACGCGGAGACTGTCGGGAAGCGGCGTGGGGTCGTACTTTGTCCCTTCCTCGTCAACGAGGCCGTAGAAGCCGCCCTCAAGGTCGACGTACCGGATCGTGCCAGTGCCCTGAATGGGCGCATCGCTTGTCATGGAGGAGCGAGCAGTTGTGTCTGTGTGAGAGGCGCCGCCGTTCCCATCCGCGCGTCCAGGCCGCTCCTCGGCCGCACAGCCCCCCAGAGCGACGAATAGGAAAAGGGCGACGGCCCACGCGCCCCGACGGAACGGCGCGGAAACGACGGGACTACGCATGGGCGTCGGCAACTTGTTCGGCAGGTTCGGTTTCTCCACTTCCCACCTCGTGGATCCAGCCGCCGCCGAGCACGTCCTCGTTCTCGTAGAGCACGAGGCTCTGGCCCGGCGTGATGGCGCGGCGCGGCTCACTGAAGGCCACCTTCAGGGTGTCGTCGTCGGGCTGCCACGCGAGGCAGCCCGCGCCGTCGTCGTTGTAGCGGATCGTGCCCCAGGCCGGCCGTTCCTCTTCAAGCTTGGGATACTTCACGAGGTTGATCTCGTGGGCCGTGAGGGTCTGCTCCAGGAGTTCCTCTTTCGGCCCCACGGTGATCGTGTTCGTCTCCGGATCGATGTCGGTCACGTAGACGCGTTCCCCGAGGGCGAGCCCCAGGCCGCGGCGCTGGCCGATGGTGTAGAAGGGATAGCCGTCGTGCTCGCCCACGACGGTGCCGTCGCTCAGGACAAACTTGCCGCCGCTCACGT
>CAZSBW010000293.1:0-4423 GCA_964604815.1 uncultured Salinivenus sp.
GCAGCCAAAAGGCCAGCACGATGGCGATGAGCGGCGGCAGGATCGACCAGAAGCCGTAATGGGTGCCGTCAAGCTGCTCCGCCTCGACATTCGGGATGTCCCCGGCCACGTAGACGGCGAGGCCAAGCCCCCCCAGCACCAGTGCCGCGACGACCCACCGCCGCCACCACGGAGCCTCGTTCGGGGCGTCCGTCGAGTCGGAGGCGGCAGATTCAGCGTCCTGAACGTCGGTCGGGGAATCGGGGGCGTCGGGCATGTGAGGTCACTACGTTGTTGGCGTCGAATTCCACACCCCAATTAAGGGATTGGCCGCCGGGGGAACCAAACTCGTGTTTGGGACGGCCAGGGCGATAGTATGTTGAAGTGTTGATTGGAGGCTGGAGCCTCGTTTGCCTTCCGATGATCTGATTCTTCCGGGAAAGAGTGGGAGAATGGGGGAAAGGGAGCGTGCGAGAGGAGCGCACGGTCGTACTGCCTCAATTGAGGACGAAGACAAGTCGGTGGGTTTAAAATTGCCGTGCTTGGGACGTGACGCTCGACGTCGGACTCGATTCGTGCCCTGTTGGTCAGCCCCTCCGGGTCCTCCTCACAGGCCCGCAGAACCGGCTGTGAATGCGGCTCCCGCGGTGCCCCGTCTCTGTGGTCCCGATGCCTCAGACAAGCGGCCGATCGTCGTCCTACTTGATTTGCGAGCGGGCCTCCGCCGCCACCTTTTCGAACGCCTGCGTCGCCTCACGCAGCCGCTCCGTAAGAGCCTCGAAGTGCCGTCGGTGCTTCGGCGTGGGGGGGTGGAGTGAGGGCTGGGTGACGTAGCTCCAGTTGAAGACGCCCGCAAGGCCGTAGATCTCTCCTCGAAGCTCATCGAGTGCTTCGGACCGGGCTTCGGCACTGTCGAGGAGGGCCGCGACCTCGTCCGGAATCGACTCAACGCGATTCGTCAGGTCGTTGCGATGGGCCTTGATCCGCTTCTTGAGCGAGTCGGCCCGCTGGGCAGCGCGGAAGACAGCACGTTGCTCGTCCAGCACGTCGAGAAGAAAAGACTCTCGCTTCTGCCACTGCTGGGCCGTGAGGCCGATGGCTGGATCCCCGCGCACCTCCACCGTTTCTTTGGCCTGGGCGTTTCCGGTCTTCAGCGTCACGGTGTACGTGCCGGGCCGCACGAACGGCCCCTTCGGCTCCAGCGGGTACTCGAGGTCGGGCAGAATCGTGTCCGGCTCCACGACGCCCTCCCGCCCGTCGTCGTCCTCGTCGGTCGGGGGCGGGGGATGAGCGAGGTCCCACGTCACCCGGTGGATCTGGCCGGTGGACGTTGGCCCATCGAGGCGACGCACCGTCTCTCCGTCCGGATTCCGAACGACGAGTTCGACCGAGTCGGCCGGCGCGCCGAGGTGGTAGTGGATCAGCGCCCCGAACGGTGGGTTCTCCCCCGCCCACGATTCCTGCCCGCGATACGACGTGTTCTTCCAGAAATTGCGGATTGTCGCGGGGCGGATCGAGAACAGGTGCGCGTCCGCGGTCTTGGCCTCGGCGGTCCACTCGGCGATCGGGGTCGTGTCGTCAAGGATGAAGAGGCTGCGTCCGTGGGTGCCCACGACGAGGTCCTTCTCGCGGGGGTGGATGGCCAGGTCGTCGTAGAGCGTGGGGGGAAGGCCGGACTTCACCTTCGTCCACTGCTCCCCGGCGGTCGTCGAGGCAAAGAGGGCGTGCTCGGTGCCCAGAAACAGCACGTTCGGATTGTCGGGATGCTCCATGATCACGTTCACGGTCCCCTCCTGCGGCAGGCCCGCTGTCTTCTCCGTCCACGTCTGGCCGAAATCCGTGGTCTTGAAGACGTATGGCGCAACGTCGCCGCGGCGGTGCCCATCGAGCGTGACGTAGGCTACGCCCTCGCCCGCCGCCGAAGAAACGACGCGGCTCACGTACGTCGTGTCGTTGACCGATTCGATGTTGCGCCCCACCTCCGTCCAGCTCTCGCCCCCGTCGCGCGAGACCTGCACGCTGCCGTCGTCGGTGCCTACCCACAGCACGTCCGGCGTGAGGGGCGACTCGGCGATCGTCGTAATCTCGCTGAAGCTCGCGGTCCCGTCGTGCTTTGAGAGCATACTCTTCCGGCCCGGCACGCCCATCAGCGAAAGCGAATCCCGCTCGATGTCTTTCGTGAGATCCCGGGTGCGAGTCCAGGTGGCACCGGTGTCGCGGGAGATGAAAAGGCGATTGCCCCCCAGGTAGACGGTCGAGGAGTCGTGGCGCGAGACGTGCGTCGGCGTGACCCAGTCGAAGCGGTAGTCGAGACTGTCGGGTTCAAAGGGCTCGACGGTGAGGTTGTCGCCCGTCCTCGGGTCCACGCGCTGAAGCCCGCCGTTCTGCGACCCGACGAACACCGCTCGGGGACCGGCCACCTGCTGGTACATGCCATCGCCAAACCCGATCTGGCGCCAGTCGTCGTCGATGATGCCCTTCCAGCGGCGCGTCTGGCTGGGGCCCATCCAGGAGTGGTTGTCCTGCAGGCCCCCGTAGATGCGGTACGGCTCGCGATGGTCGAGCCCGATGGCGTAGAATTGGCCGATCGGGAGGTTGTTGATGCGGCGATACGTTTCGCCCCGGTCCCAGCTCTCGTGCAAACCTGCATCCCCGGCGAGGTAGAAGTGCTCCGGATTGGTGGGATCGACCCAGAGCGAGTGGTGGTCGCTATGCACACCCACGTCGTAGGTCGGGCGCGTGGGCATCTGCGTGAAGGTCCGTCCCGAATCCGCACTCATGTAAAACTCCGTGGAGAGGACGAAGACGCGGGCGGCATCCGTCGGGTCCACGACGACGTGGCTGTAGTACATGGGCCGCGGGTTCAGGTCGTTGACCTTGTCCCACGATGCGCCCGCGTCGTCGGTGCGATAGGTGCCGCTCTTCGCCGCGTGCTCGACGGTGGCGTAAAGCACGTCGGGATTGGACTCGGCCAGGGCAATCCCAATTCGGCCCTTTTCGCCCTCCGGAATGCCATCGGTGAGTTCAGACCAGCTCTGTCCTCCGTCGGTCGTCTTGTAGAGGCCGCTGCCCGGCCCGCCGCCGTTGAAGCCCCACGTGCGGCGCAGGCGCTGGTAGGCGGCCGCATAGAGCACGTCGGGATTCTCCGGGTCCATCGTCAGGTCCACGGCCCCCGTGTACTCGTTCACGAAGAGCACTTTCGTCCAGGTCTCCCCGCCGTCGGTGGTCTTGTAGACCCCCCGCTCCGGGGACGGCGCCCAAAGATTGCCGAGAGCGGCAACGTAGGCCACGTTTGGATTTTCAGGGTGTACCTTGACGCGACCGATGTGCCGCGTCTTCTCCAGCCCGTGGTGCGTCCAGGTCGAGCCCGCGTCTACCGAGCGGTAGACGCCGTTGCCCCAGGAGGTGCTCTGCCGATTGTTTTGCTCGCCGGTCCCGGCCCAGATGACGTCCGGATTCGACCGGGCAATCGCTACGTCGCCGAACGTGCTCACCGGCTGGTCGTCGAAGATCGGGTCCCAGGTCGTGCCCTTGTTCGTCGTCTTCCAGAGCCCCCCGGATGCGGTGGCCGCATAGATCGTCGACGGATCGTCGGGCAGGGCCTCCACGTCGTGGATGCGGCCCCCGGCAACCGCCGGGCCAATCTGGCGGAACTGGAGACGGTCGAGGGTCTCGGGGGCGAGAGGAGCCTGCTGAGCGTATCCCGGTTCGACGCCGAATAGGAGGGCGGCCGAAAGAAGGACAACGAGACAACCGAATCGGCGGGAAGACTGCATGAACGGTCAGTGGTGCTTCAAACAGAACGAGAGCGCCGCGCTCAAGGTAAAAGATCGAGGATACAATTCCACCCCGCCCGGCGATCGGCACCAGGGCTATCGTGTCTTGAAGTGTTTCTCCGGAGATCGGAGGCTCTTTTGCCTCTGATTGACGAGATCGCCCGGAAAGCACAAGCGAAAGGGGGCGTGGGAGCGCGGGCGAGAGCGTTTCCACGCTGCCAAAATCGAAAGGAAACAGCTAACGTTAAGATGTGATTGCCCTAACCGATCGGCACTTGTATTCTCCTCAATGCTTCCGTAACGAGTGGTTTTCCCGACCGTCGCTCACTGACCCTGGATTTCTTCACACCGATGAAAGAATACCCCATCGACGGCGAACTGGACCTCCACGTCTTCGATCCGTCGGACGTCGGCAGCCTCGTGCCCGAATACCTGCGGGCCTGCCACGAAAAGGGCCTCACGGAGGTCCGCATCATTCACGGCAAGGGCACCGGCACGCTCCGCCGGCAGGTGCGCAGCATCCTGGAGGACCACCCGCTCGTGGTGGACTACAACAAGGCGACGGACGCGAGCGGATGGGGCGCCACCATCGCCCACCTGACGCCTACCGAAGGCGACTGACCGAGCCCGGCCCGACCGCCCCCCTCAAACAAAAAAGCCGCAGCCCC
>CAZSBW010000294.1:0-4408 GCA_964604815.1 uncultured Salinivenus sp.
GGGGGACTGCTCGATGGTTGACCGGTCGGCCAGGTCCAGCTCGTGGTACACGCCGGCTCCCCCCTTCATGCGCTGGAGGTGCATTTGCAGGGGCATTGGGTCGTCGAGGAGGAAGCGGCCGTCCCGAAGCCCGCGAAAACTCGCCCGAAGGGCTTCGAAGAACGCTGGGTCGAGGTCCGAGCCTGCAATCACCATTCGCTGCTCCGCAGGCAGGAAGGCGTAGGCGTGGTCCGCCTCCATCACGGCCTGGACCCGACGGGCCGCGTCGTGCAGCCACGCCTCGGGCGTTTCGTACTGGAGCGGCGCCAGGAGCACCCGCTGGGCGTCCTGAATGCGCTGCACGGTGTTGATGGAGAGTTCGACCATAAACGACGAGGCGGATCGGGCTGAAGCGTGAAAATAGGCGGATTTGCCTATTGCGCCAATGCGGAAGGATTGGGATATTGAGCCGACGGAATCAGACGGAAAAGTGTCCAACTCTTGGGGAGGCCCCACGGCTTGTTCGCGCCCGCTGTTTCTACCCGTTTGCAGATACCGCCGCCTGCGTCTTTAGGAGCGGCCGTCTCCGCGACGAGGTGTGTTCTTATGATCCCCCTTCCTTCTTTTCGCAAAATGACTCCTTTCCTTCGATTTTTCCTTCTCTCTCCTCTCGTCCTCATTCTTGCACTGACGATCACGGCCTGCGACTCCGGCGGCTCGAACGGCAGTAGTGAGAACGGCAGTACCGATGATGCCCCCAGTGGCGCGTTCACGTTGACGGTCACGGACGATCAGGACAACACAATAGCAACCATCCAGTCCTATTCGTTCTTCTCAACGCTTACGGACGGCACGGGAAAAACATCGTACAACCAGTTCTTCAGCGACCAGCGAAGCCAGAACTTACAGGACAGTAAGAGTTTCGTCGGGTCGGCCTTTCGCCTCTCTGATCGGCCGGCCGTGGGGACATATCCGGCCTCGTCGGACAACAGTCGATATCAGAGCGGCGAGACCTTTCTAATCAGCTTTACTGTCGTAGAGGCGTCGGGCGGCAGCACCTACTACTTGGTTCAGAGTGGCGACGTAGAGATCACGCGCTCGGAATCCTCTCGCGTGGAAGGGACTCTGTCGCTTCAGGCGGAAGCCACAACGGTTGCGTCGGACGGCACCACGCAGTCGACGCAGACCGTCACGGTCACGGGCTCGTTTGAGGCATCGAGCATAGGGGCCTTTAGCAACAGCGCTTCCCGCTAGCGGGCGGCGAAGCCCCCGAATCTGAGAGACGACGGGGCAGAATGGATGATACATTCTTGCCTCATTCGTCACTCGGTCCAGCGTGTTGATCTCGTGGGCCGCGACTCGCATTGGGAGGGCGGAAGACGGCTCGATGATCGCTCGGAGTCGGCAAGGACGATTTGTGCCATCCGCTGGGCCGGAGAGGAGGGATTCGCCGAAATATAGGCAGATCCGCCTATTGCGTCCCCGACAGCGGCGCGCGATCTTGAGAGTGGCGTGGATTGCACCATCCCTCCCTCGTCGAGCATGCTATAGTCGCCGACCGCCGACTATGAACGTTGGAGTTGAGACGGAGTCCTCCAGAGAAGCGTCTCCGCCGCTTCGGTCCCCGTTTCCTTCGGTCCCCTCTTGTCCCCGAATAACATACCGAATAACATACTATGCCGACCTTGTTTGCCCGTCCGTTTCTTTTCCTTCCTCTTTTCCTCGCGGCCCTTTTCCTCGGCGCCCCGTCCCTCGCCCACGCCCAGGCCACCTTTACCGTCACCTCCACCGCCGACGCCGGCGACTTCGACGCGAGCGACGGCGTCTGCGACACCGACGACAGTGCCGGCGACGGTCCCTGCACGTTCCGCGCCGCCATCGAGCAGGCCAACGCCACGGCCAACGTCGACGCCTCCACGCCCGACCGCATCGAGTTCGACCTTTCCGGCACCGCGCCCCACGTGATCGTCCCGATGTCGAATAACCCCCGTGTGCAGGAGGCCGTCGTCATTGACGGGACCACCCAGTCGGGCTACAGCGGAACGCCGGTCGTCGTCCTCGACGGCGGGCCAGGCGACCTGGACAACGGCCTCGGAGTGACCGGACGCGGCAGTACGATTCGCGCGCTTTCCGTTGTTGGATTCAACGCGTACGGGGTCAACCTGTCCGGAGGATTCGTCGGGACCGGAAGTGGAGGGCACGTCGTCGAAGGAAGTTATCTGGGCCTCCGGCCGGACGGAACCGCGGACGGAAACGGGGACGGACTTTTTATCTTCAGAAGCCAAGACAATCGCATCGGGGGCCCAAGCGCCGCGGACCGAAACCTGATCTCCGGGAACGCCGGGAAAGGAATTTTCGGGAGCGGACGCGGCAACGGGAATACGATCATTCAGAACAACTGGATTGGCCTCGGGCCCGACGGGGCAACGGCAGTCGGAAACGGCACCGACGGCGTCGTGATGAGCGGGCGCACCAGCGGTCTGCAGGTGCTCGACAACGTCATTGCCGACAACGGTCGGGACGGGCTCCTCATCTCCTCCATCACCGACGCGGTCGTGCAGGGCAACTACATCGGAACGACGGCCGACGGGAACACCGCTCGGGGCAACGGGACCGGGCTCACCTGCAATAGGTGCGTTGGCCTTCAGGTGGGTGGGCCCGGCCCCGGCGAGGGCAACGTGATCGCCGACAACGGCTATGGGGTTCGCCTCGACGGAAATGATCCGCTCGTGACGGGGGTCGTCATCGAAGGCAACCGGATCGGCGTGGCGGCCGACGGCACCACGGCGCTCGGGAACCGGGGCAGCGGCATCCAGCTGGTGGGCGGCTTTGATGCGCCCCGAATCGGGGGCGCCGATCCGGCAGCGCGGAATCTCGTGTCCAACAACGGAACGGGGATCCGCAACGGAGCGGGAATCTACTTGCAGGCGAACTCCCAAAAAGGAGGCGGCGCCGAAAACGCGCTCCTCCAAAACAACTACGTCGGGCTCGACGCATCGGGCACCCGGAATCAGGGCAACCAAAGAGAGGGCATCCTCGTGGACCGGGCGCCGAACGTGGAGATCCGAGACAACGTGGTCTCGGGCACGACAGGCGCTTCCGGCTCGGATGGGATCGAGTTCTCGGTCAGCGACGGGGCTGTCATTCAGGGCAATCGCATCGGTACGCGGGCCGACGGGACCGGACAGTTCGGCAACGAGGGCAACGGAATCTTGTGCAGCCGCTCCTCGAACGTGACCGTCGGCGGCCCCGGGAGCGGGGAGGGCAACCGGGTCGTCGGCAGCGGGCGCGACGGCATCCGCTTCTCGTGCACCAGCAGCACGATTGTCGGAAACGTCATCGGCCGGGACGCCAACGACACGCCCGCCGGGAATGGGCGGCACGGCATCTACTTTGGGCGGGGCGCCAACGACGTCGTCGTGGGCGGCACGACGGCGGGGGCGCCCAACCTCATCGCGCACAGCGGTCGCAGCGGCGTGGTCCTCGAAAAAGCCCAGACCTGCTGCGGCGCCGAGTGGGCCGACCGCATCGCCCTCCGGCGCAACGTCATCCTCGAAAGCGGCGCCCCGCCCATCGACCTCGACAACTCGACCGCCGAGGACTTCAGTGGCGAACTTACGGACGGACGATCCCTGAACGACGACGGGGACGCCGATACGAATGCGAGTGGTGCGAACAATATGTTGAATTACCCCGAGATTGGCATCTATACCTACGACGACGCACAGAATCAGCTGACGGTCGACTTCCGGATCGAGACCGCGCCGACCAACGCGGCCTTTCCGATCGTCGTCGAGTTCTTCCGGTCCGGGGCGAGGGGGGACGCCGAGGCGTTCCTGGGCGAGGTGACGGTGCAGAGCGGCGACGCCCAGACGACCCTCACCGAGACGTTTCAGCCCCAGGAGCCCCTGCAGCGCCAGGACTTTCTGGTTGCCACCGCCACCGACGCCGACGGCCGCACCTCCGAACTGACGTTCCTGCGAGGGGTCGTGTCGGTCGACGGGGAGACAGCGTCCGACTATCCCTTCATCTTCCTGGGTACGCGAATCAATGCGATCGGGCAGGAAACCGCCACGGGATCTGCCACCATGATCCACGAGCTGTGGACGCCTGCGGGCGGTCCGCCGCCGGGCACCGACCTCGCCATTGCGGGCTTCTGGACCGTAGATGTCAGCAATGGGGTGCAACTGCGCGAGGTGTGCTTCCCACTCGATGACCTCCTGAACGACCCGGCAGCTGTTGACGAGCAAGCACTGGTCGTCTACCGCCGCCAGTCGGCATCCGATGCCTGGGGCGGACTGGTCACGAGCATTACGTCCAACTATGTGTGCGGCGCAAGCGACGTGGACGGCTACGAGTACATCGTCGCGGCCGACCCGAGTGCCCTCCCGGTCGAACTGTCCGGCTTCGACGCCCGGCGGGACGCCGA
>CAZSBW010000295.1:0-4394 GCA_964604815.1 uncultured Salinivenus sp.
AGCTCCCTCAGAATGACCAGTTCTCTTGCGATTGAGGCGGTCACTGTTCCCTCTCGAATTTTTGTCGTGTAGTGTGACATCCCACACACTTTTCTCTCATCATCCCTCCGGGACGGTTGCGCTCATGCTGGACATCTCCAAGAAATCGTGACGGACGAGGAGGGCACGCCTGTCGCCGTCCAAATCACCTATGCAGACTGGAAACGCGCTCCTCTTCCACCTCATACCGTTTGCGAATGTTTGTTGTGCACCTTTCCCGCGGCTGCCAGCAGGGTTCTCTTGCCAATCTTGTACCTCAAACGTCGATGTAGGGACGCATGGCGATGCGTCCCTACCCGGACGGGATAGGCCAAAATGCACAATGAATGCCCGCATTTGGTATCAGAAGAGGCGAGTTCCCGATTCGAGTCTACCCTCGATATGACCCACGACATTTGGCCGGCCGAGGAGGGGCTCACGTACCAGCGTCAGATACGGTCGGAACGGGAACAGAGAGGAAATTCGGACGCTGGCTCGTAGACCCCATGAGTGACTCCATCCTACCCGAAAGTGCCACGGCGGCACCGGATTGTCCTGCTCCCAGAGTCCGTTTCCCCGCCGTTGGGCCTCCTTTTTGAGCTCCACGAGCCGCTCAGAGGTGGGGTAGTCGCGCTGATGCCACGCCCCCCCGAAAGCACGAGCGATCATCCTACGGGGCACGGGACACTCACCCGCCTTCTCCGTCCAAAATGGATCTGGGAGAAGGACCGAACAGAAAAAGGGACGGACCCTTCCGGGACCGTCCCTCGATCGTCTCGATAAATAAAGAATGCCTCTCGCGAGAAGAGGCGGGATCGTGCGCTCTACCGGCGCTTCCGGTTGTTGTCACCCCGCTTGCGCTCGCGGTGACGCCGTCGGCGCGCCTTCTTTTTCTTCATGCGCTTCTCCTCCGACGGCTTCATGTACGCCATGTTCTGCCGGTACTCCTGCAGAACGCGGCTCCGGTTTACCTGGCGCCGGAAGCGTTTGAGTGCGCGATCAATGTCTTCGTTGTTTCGAACCTTAACACCAACAGCCAATGTGGATCCCTCCTTGAGAAGTCTGGTTACAGATTGTAGCTTGCGTGCGGCGTTGCGTAAAAACGCGAGGGAGCAACGAAAGCGGGCCGCTCGTGTTTCTTCGCGGGCCCGCCTGCCTGCAGCCTCGCTCCGCTTTGCCATCAATCCGCCCGGTCTTCATGTCCTCCCCCTCGCGTCTCGTTCTCGGCACCGGCAATCCCGGCAAAGTGGACGAGCTTCGAGCCCTCCTGTCCGACCTCTCCATCAAGCTCGTTCCCGCCCACGACCTCAACGATCCGCCCGCCGTGGACGAAGACGCCGATACGCTGGCGGGCAACGCCGAGAAAAAAGCACGAGCCTTCCACGAGCACACCGGACTCCCCGCCCTCGCCGACGACACGGGCCTGGAGGTCGCGGCCCTCGACGGACGCCCCGGCGTGCACACCGCCCGCTTCGCCGGCCCCAACTGCACGCCTGAGGACAACAAGCGGAAGCTCCTGGAAGTGCTCGACGGTGTGGAGGACCGCCGCGCCCGCTTCCGGACAGTCGTGGCCCTCGTCGATAGCGATGGCTCCGCCCGCACGTTCGAGGGCGTCTGCGAGGGCACCATCACTACCGAGCCCCGGGGCGACGGGGGCTTTGGCTACGATCCCCTGTTTCTGCCCGAGGGCTACGACCAGACCTTCGCCGAAATGAGCGCAGACGCCAAGAATGGCATCAGCCACCGCCGAAAAGCCCTCGACGCCCTGCGCTCTTTTCTCTCGACTGCGGAGTGAGGAATTGCTCTCCGCCTCTGCTCGATTACTCCGCCCCCCACTCCCAACTCCAAATTCCGCATTCCCCCATGGTCGCACTCGTTCAGCGCGTGTCCGAGGCCATTGTCGAGATCGACGGCGACACGATCGGTGCCATCGACGACGGTCTCCTCATCCTTCTCGGCGTCCACGAGGACGACACAGAGACCGAAAGCGAGTGGTGCGCGGCCAAATGCGCCAACCTCCGTGTCTTTCCGGACGCCGACGGCAAGATGGACGAGTCCCTGCTCGATACGGGTGGAGACGCGCTCGTCGTGCCCCAGTTTACGCTGTATGGGGACGTGATGCGGGGAAATCGCCCCTCCTTCGACGAAGCCGCCCCACCCGGCCCGGCCGAACGTCTCTACGAACACTTCGTCGGGGAACTAGAGCACCACCTGGACGCCCCCGTGCCGACCGGAGAGTTCGGCGCGATGATGGACGTGCATCTCACGAACGACGGCCCGGTGACCCTCTGGGTCGAGCGCCGCGCCGATTAGGTATGGAGGGGTGGATTGGGAAGCATCGAACGGCGGCGACTACGTCGAGACAGAACGCACACGCCCGATGCCTCCCCCCTTCCACACGTCCATCCCTCCATACCTTAACCGAGATCCACCGTCGTCACGCCGCCCCCCCCTTCCTCGATTGGGGCCTTTCGATACTCGACAATGTCGGAGCGCTCGGCGAGGAGGTCGTGAATCGCAGCGCGGAGCGCCCCCGTCCCCTTCCCGTGAAGGATGTCGACGGTGTCGAGACCAGCGGCAATGGCGTCGTCGAGAAAGTGCTGCACGTTCTGCTCGGCCTCGCCCACACGCTGCCCCCGCACGTCGATCGACGGACTCGCCTCGAGCGCCGTCATCGTCGAGTCGCCGCCGGTCGTCGGCTCCGGCGCCGACTCTTGCCCGGAACCGCCGACCTTGGTCAGGCGATCGGGATCCACTCGCATGTGCATCGAGCCCATGATCACAAGCGCCTCTCCGTCCTCGATCTCCTGCACCTCCACCGCCGTGGAGCCATCGTCCACGACCACCTGATCCCCCTCCCGAATGGGGGCCTCCGGCTGCCGATCGGCCCGCGCCGACGCGTCCTCGGCGGCGTCCGCAGGCGTTCCGTCCCCCTCCGAGGCAGCAGCGGTCTCCGCTTCGGCCCGCTCTTCTTTGAGATCGTCCTTGTAGTCCGCCAGCTTCTCACGAGCCTCCTTCGTCGCCTCCGTCTCGGCCTGTGCCTCCTTAATCTCCTTAATCGTCCGCTCGATGCGGGCGTTGGCATCCTCGACGATGCGCTCCGCCTCCTCCAGCGCCTGCCGGCGGAACTCCTCGCGCTCCTTTTTAAGCTTGCGGCGCTTTTCCTCGTGGCGCCGGCGCTCCTGCTCGGCCTCTTCCTTGGCCTTCTCGGCCTGATAGAGCTCGTCCTCCAGCTGCTGGGTGCGCTTCTCAAAAGTGGAGATGAGGTTTTCCATCGCCGTCTTCTGCTCCCCTGCCAGCGTGCGCGCCCGGTCCAGCAGGTCGTCCCCCAATCCCATACGATGCGCGATCTCGAAGGCGTAGGACGACCCCGGCACCCCCTCCTGGTAACGGTACGTGGGGCGCAGCGTCTCCTGATCGAACTCCATCGATCCGTTTTCCACGCCCTCCGTCTCGTGGGCGTACACCTTGAGCGTGCCGTGGTGAGTGGTGGCAATGGTGCGTGCGCCCGCGTCTGTCAGGCGCTCCAGCACCGCCTGCGCCAGCGCCCCGCCCTCATCCGGATCCGTGCCCGTGCCCGCCTCGTCAATCAGGACGAGCGTGTTGTCCCCGGCCGTCTCCAGCATGTGCTTGAGGTTTGAGACGTGCGAACTGAAGGTCGAGAGGTCCTCCTCGATGGACTGCTCGTCGCCGATGTCGGCCATGATTTGGTCGAACAGCGGAAACGACGAGTGCGGCGCCACCGGGATGGGCACCCCGTAGGCGAGCATTAGCGAAAAGAGGCCGACGGTTTTCATCGACACGGTCTTGCCGCCGGCGTTGGGCCCCGTGATTATGAGCGTGTGGAAGTCGTCCCCCAGCGCCAGGTCGAGGGGCACAACTTCCCGATCCGCCGGTGCGTCGTCCCCCTCCGGCGCCCAGTCGGGTGCGTCTGCCTCCTCATCGAGGGACTGAAAGTGGAGCTGGAGGACGGGATTGCGGCCCTCGTGCAGGTCGATGCGTCCCTCCTCGTTGAGCTTCGGCACCACAGCGTCGAGCCGGTTGGCGAGGCGGGCCTTGGCCTGCAGGAGGTCAAACTGCCCCATCGCCTGCAAATTGGCCTCCATCGCGTCGGTCTCGCTGCGAAGATGGGCGGTCACCTCCCGCAGAATGCGCTCGATCTCTCGCTGTTCGGCGCTCTTCAGTTCGCGAACTTCGTTGTTGAGTTGCAGACAGGCCGCGGGCTCGATGTAGACGGTCTGTCCGCTGGCCGAGGTGTCGTGCACGAAGCCCTCGACCTTCCGTTTTGCCTCGGATCGTACCGGAATGACCATCCGACCGCCGCGAATGGTGGCCTGCTCTTCGGTTGCGTAGCCCTGCTTGATGGCGTCGCGGAG
>CAZSBW010000296.1:0-4381 GCA_964604815.1 uncultured Salinivenus sp.
CATGATGAGCTCAGAGAGGCCCATGGCCACCCGGCGCGCAGGTGTGATCCGATCCTCGCCGTACAGCACCATCGAATGGGAGAGGTCGATCATCAACACCGTGGCCATGGTGGCGTGATGATCGGTCTCGTGGACCTGGAAGTCCTCCTCCGCCAGATTCCAGTCGTCGCCGAGGCCCGAGCGGCGAAACGAGTTGGAGAGCGTACCGGTCTTGTCCAGCCGCGAGATGTCATCGCCAAACTCCCAGTCGCGCGTCTCAGGCAGTCGCTCGTCGCCCTGGCCGGTGTAGGGCGTTCGGTGGTCGCCCTGTCCGTGCTTCCGAAGGTCGTCGAAGATTTCTTCGAGGGCCGATTGCCGGAGCGCCCGTTCGGCCTTGGCCGTGATCTCGACGGTCCCCTCCTCGTCGTCCTCCCGCAGGTAGCCCCGTTTCTTGAGCTCTTCGATGAAGTCGTCGAGCGTCTGGTCGGAGCCCTCGGTCAGATCGTACTTGTCGTCGAGCTGCTTCAGCCAGTCGAGTGCCTCCTCGGCGTCGCCGGCCGTGTGCTCCAGGAGCTCCTGAAAGAGATCGAACAGCTCCTCGAACAGAGGTTTCTGGCTGCCGTGGCGTTGGGGATCCCACTCCGTGTAGCGAAAGCGCATGGCACCGTAGACAAAATCTGGAGAGACCGCGTTCACAGAATTTTACACGCCCCCGTGCAAAGAGTTGTTTTTTCAAGGACCGCGCACGAGCGAATTTCGGCCCTCACGTTACGTTTCCGTCTCGTTCGCGCCGGAGTCTCCCTTACCCCGTCGTGTCGGCGGCCGCCGACGGATCCGTGGTCCCCGTGTCGATCGCCGCGCCACCGGTGTCAGACGGCGGGGGGGCCGTGACGGTTGTGTCCGAGGGGGGCGGATTGAGGGGTTCCTGCTCCGGCGCCACCATCGTCGTGTCGGCCGCGGCGTCAATCCCGTGAATAAGCACAGAGCCATTTTCGGTGTGCAGCGTAACCTCAGCCCCGCCCTCCCCCAGCTGCGCGGTGTACTTGCCGCCCACGTTTTGCGGCATAAACTGCTCGCCCGAAAGCGCGAGGCCCCGCGTTCGAACAAGCCCGGCGCTGGTCTCGGCCTCGAACTGGGCCGCGGCGTCGGACGGAAGGCCCAGGGTCACGTCGCCATTCTTCGTCCGAATCGTGACACTGGCGTCGGCGGGCACCTGCCGCATCGTGACCTCCACGTCCCCATTCTTCGTCTCCACCTCCACCGAGGACGCAGCCTCCCGAATGGTGATCGGGCCATGCTGGTGAACGACGGTTAGCGCCTCCGACATCCCCGAAATGGTAATCGGTCCATTCATCTCCTTCAGGCGGAGCGGCGTCTGGCGCGGTACCGTGCCGGTAACGTCCACCACAGCGTACGCGTTGCCCGCCGAACCCAGGGTGAAGGTATACATCTGCTCGCCGCCCGACTCCTCGATCGTCACGTCTTCGAGAACTCCGCGGGCGTCTTCCGCGGTCTCCCCCCGGGCGCGCCGCACAAAGGTCAGCTGGGCCGTTTCTCGATCGTCCCCGCGGAGGTCGACCGTGCCCCGGATCCCCTCAATTACGAGCGGGCGGTCGTTCGGCGCTACCGCACGGGCCACACTGTCGACGGCCTCAACGGAGCCGAGCCGCACGACGCCCTCCTCGGTCTGGTTCACGTCGGACGTGTTGGGCTGCTCGCACGCCCCCACGAGTCCCACGCTGAGCAAAAGCGCGAACAAAAGCGATACGAAGCGAGAGGTGTACATGGTGAAAAGACAGTCCAACAGAGTGTAGTCAGTGAAAGGGGATCCCCAACGTTCCGAACCGGACCGGTCAGTGCAGTTCGATGTTCTGGATAAATCGGCGGGCCGCGAAATAGGATCCCAGCCACCCGAGGAGCATGCCCGTCCCCACGAGCCCGCCCACGAGCGACAGTTCCAGACGGAACGGCACCGGTCCCTTGTCCATCTGGAGCAAAAACAGCCGATAGAGTCCCCACACGACGCCGCTCGCGAGCCCTCCTCCCAGGATGCCCTGCAGGAGCCCCTCAACCAGAAAGGGGCGTCGAACGAACTTGTCGGTGGCCCCCACGAGTTTCATGGTGCGGATGAGGAGGCGCCGCGCGTAAATCGTGAGTCGAATGGTGTTGGCCACGAGGAAAACCGACGCGAGCACCACAATGACGCCGAGAGCGACCCCGATCGCACTGATGAGCCGCCGGTTCTGGGCAACCCGCACGAGCAGATCTCGGTTGAAGACGACCTCGTCAACGCTGCGCCAGTCCCCGATGGCCGCCGCCATCTGGGACATGCTGTCGGGATTGGCGTACCTCGGGGCCACCTCGATCCGAATGGACGAGGGCAAAAAGGTGGGATCCTCGAACAGGGAGGCCTCTTCTCCAAACTCCCGCCGAAAGATCGCCGCCGCCTCTTCGTGAGACACAAACTCGGTACTTGCCACACCCGGCAAGGTCTTGGTCCGGGCGTGGAGGGCCTCCTGCTCCTCGGCACTCGCGTCCCCCTCGACGAAGACCTCCATCTCGCCGGACTGCTCCCGCAACATGTTCGACACCACCTGCGCCTCGTATCCGACGACGGCGAAGATGCCAATGAGGACGAGGGCCACGGTTATGGCGCTCGTGGAGGCAAAGGCTGCAAATTTTGCCCGCCCAAAGTTGGCAAATCCCTCGCGGATGAAGTACGGTAACATGACGAGCCTCGGGGACCGACAACGTAAGCAAACGGGAACGCGGCGTGTGGACGTACCCAAAGATAGAAAGGCCGGGCCGGAATGGGAAATGCGTGCGTCCCGGTGAATCCTGCACGTTACAGCCCTTTCCTTCCGTTCGCCATCGCGCAGGGTCTAGCCCCCACGCCGACCATCAGCCTCCTCACTTCGTTCCCAGATCGCCCCCGTACGTCGCCCCGTGCGGATACGAGCCCAGCACCTGCAGCTCCATCGTGATTTCGCGGAGGTGGTCGAGTGCCCGGTCGAGCGCCTCGTCCGTCACCGCCCCGTCCACGTCCACGTAGAAGCGGTAACGGCCGGGATGTCCCACCAGCGGGCGGCTTTCGATCTTCAGCAGGTCGAGCTCCCGGATGGCAAACACGGCGAGGCTCTTGAAGAGCGCACCGGGCACGTTCTCCTGCAGGACGAAGGCGACGGAGGTTTTCCGGGGGCCGTCGCCAATCGGGGCCGCGTCGGCGCCTTCGGGGGCGAGCACCAGGAAGCGCGTAAAGTTCTGGGCATCGTCCTCCAGCCCGTCGGCCAGCACGGTAAGGCCGTACTGTTCGGCGGCGCGGCGAGCGGCAATGGCGGCCACAGCGGTATCGCCCGCCGCAGCCACCGCGCGGGCCGCCCCGGCGGTGTCGGGGGTCGCCTGCGTATCGGCGTGCGGCGCGTGGGTCTTCAGCCAGTCTCGGCACTGGCCCAGCGCCTGCGCGTGCGACTGGATCCTCGTCAATCCGTCGACGGTCGCCCCGTCCGGCGCCATCAGGTGGTGCCGGATGCGAAGCTGCAGCTCCCCCACGATCGAGACCGCGTGGGTGCGGAGGTGATCGTAGTTGATCCGCACACTGCCAAAGACGGCATTCTCGATGGGAATCACCCCCTGGTCCACCGCCCCGGTCTCGACAGCCGCAAACACGTCCTCGAACGAGGCACAGGGCCGCGTCGCGGGGGCCTCGAACACCTGCTCGACCGCTTCTTCACTGAAGGCGCCCGGCTCGCCCTGGAAGGCAACGCGCTGTTCCATAGTGCTCTTTCAATTGGTCTCTTTGGAATCAGAAGCTCCCCCAGTACAGCGGTGCAGGAAAATATTTGAGGAAGTCGCTTCGGCCCCCCGTTTCCGCTGAATTCGGAGAGATTCACTCCAAGAGCACTTGCACCAGCGGCATGACCTACGGCCCCTACGCAGCGCCTCGGCTCTGGCGATCTTGCGACTTTGCGAGATTAATTACCGGACGTGGCCCTGCTGAAGAGTGCCTCGAAAGAGCGACAGAAAGGCCTCCTCCGGCCTCGAAGAAATGGCCGCCCGGACGTTCCCCAGAGCGAAACGACCGAAATTTCTCATGCTTGAGCAAGGCAATCTCAGATTGCCAAGCGAGTTTGAGAATGGGGATCTAGCAACCTGTTGCGCATTGACGTTTTAGCACCTCTCCGGTCAATTTTCTGAGGCAAAAAAACATTTATGTAGCGAATTCCTTTCGCATACTTATGAAAATACGAAAATCATTCACCCAAATTCGGAGATAGCGTGAAGGGGAATCTATGCGCAACAGCCTGCTAGGATCCCCGTCAGTGGAGGGACGGGGAGCGTCAGGCCATTTCTTCACAGGGGCCCCTTGCGGGTCATCCTCTGGGCCGTGATCTTTTTCGTCCAT
>CAZSBW010000297.1:0-4350 GCA_964604815.1 uncultured Salinivenus sp.
ACTACTACGGCCGCACCAAGCTCGCCGGCGAGAATGTCCTCCGCGAGTTCGACTTCCTCGACTGGGCCATCGTGCGCACCGTGCTGCTGTACGGCACCGCGAAGGACCTAAGCCGCTCCAACGTCGTGCTCTGGATGATCGACCAGCTCTCGAAGGGCGAGGTCATCCACGTGGTCGATGACCAGTGGCGCACGCCCACCTACGTACGCGACCTCGCCGACGGCATCGTGCGCCTCGTGGACCGCGAAAAGACGGGCATCTTCCACCTCTCCGGCCGCGAGATGGTCACCGTCCACGAGCTCGCCGAAACGGTGGCCGAGGTGTTCGACTTCGACGCCTCCCTCATCGACCCCGTGTCCAGCGACTACTTCGACGACGCGGTGGAACGGCCTCCGAAAACAGGCTTCATCATTCTGAAGGCCGAAACGGAGCTCGAATACGATCCCCACTCCCTGGACGAGGGCCTCCGCGCCGTCGGCCAGGAACGAGGCCTCCTTCCGAACTCCTGAGCTCTCCTTCTCACCCGTGGTTCGTTCTCTCACAATCACAACTCATAACTCACAACTCATGACTCCTCTCTACTCGACTGAGAGCGCCTCCTGTGTACAATTCATGGCAGCATGCAATCGGGAATGAACGACGCGATCGGCCCGATCTTCGAATGGAGTTCAGAGACACCGGCATGGGACCGCCCACCCTGCTTCCTACCTTAAAGCTGCTCGCTGTTTCTACCGTTCGTTCACCGACGTTCCCGCCCAATGCTCGACATTGATGCCATTCGCTCCGATCCCCAGCGCGTGAAAGAGGCCATCCGGGCCAAAAACACCGGCTCTCCCGATCTGGTCGATGACCTCTTGGCGGTGGATGAGAAGCGACGCGAGAAAATTACAGAGAAAGAGGAGGCTCAGGCTCGCCAGAACGATCTCTCCTCTGAAATTGGAACCCTCAAGCGGGAGGGCAAAGACGAGGAAGCCGAGAAGCGAATTGAGGAGACGAGCCAGCTGAAGGAAAAAATTGACGCACTCCGGGACGAAGTTCGCGAGGTAGAGGAAAGACAGCGGGAGCACCTTCTCAAAATTCCCAACGTCCCCCATCCCAGCGTGCCGGTCGGCGCCACCGAGGAGCAAAACGAGGTCGAAGAAACCGTTGGCGACCAACCGGATTTCGGCTTCGAGTCCGCCCCGCACTGGGAGCTGACCGACCGGCACGACCTCGTGGACTTTGAGCGCGGCGCGAAGGTCACGGGGAGCGGCTTTCCGTTCTACACCGGTCGCGGCGCGCGCCTGCAGCGCGCCCTCCTCAACTTCTTCCTTGACCGGGCCCGCGAGCGCGGCTACCGGGAAATGCAAGGCCCGCTGTTCGTCAATCCCGAGAGCGCGGAGGGCACCGGCCAGCTGCCGGACAAGGACGACCTCATGTACCGCATTCCGCGCGATGACTTCTTCCCCATCCCCACCGCGGAGGTCCCCCTCACCAACTTCCACCGCGACGAAATCCTCGACGCCGACGATCTGCCGCTCAAATACTGCGGCTACACGCCCTGCTGGCGTCGCGAGGCCGGCAGCTACGGGTCCGACGTGCGCGGCCTCAACCGCCTTCACCAGTTCGACAAGGTGGAGCTCGTCCACGTCGTGCACCCCGACGAGAGCTATCGCGCTCTCGAAACGCTCCTCCGCGATGCCGAAAGCGCGCTGGAGGCCCTAAATCTGCCGTACCGCCGCCTCCTCATGTGCACCGGCGACATGGGCTTTACCCAGGCCAAAAAGTACGACCTGGAGGTCTGGAGCGCCGGGCAGGAGAAGTGGCTGGAGGTCTCCTCCGTCTCAAACTTTGAAGCGTTTCAGGCCCGCCGCATGCAGATTCGCTACCGACCCGAGCCGGAGGCCAAGCCCCGCCTCGTGCACACCCTCAACGGCAGCGGGCTGGCCTTCCCCCGCATTGTGGCGGCCCTCCTCGAAAACAACCAGCAGGAAGACGGCACCATCGAGCTTCCGGAGGTGCTCCATCCGTACACCGGATTCGAACGCATTGAGTAGTGCTGCGTCCGTCCTCATCGACCAATCATCACCGACTTCACGTCAAAAAGACCCACCAGGCGACGACCATCGAAATGGTCACCGGGAGCCAACTCAGCGGCAGCCAGTGCCAGCGCACCGGCCGGTCGGGATCCAAAAGATTTCGGACGCTCTCCGCAAGGTCGGTGATGCCGAGTCCGACGATGATGGACACCAGAACCGTCAGATATTCAGGCTGTGTCACCAATTTTCCCCCGAGAATCCGTACGAGAGAGCGGGGGCTGCGGGCCGCTACGTCTGGAAGAAGGGTTGACGCACCTGCCAGACCGCCGCTCCGATCATGAGGAGCGCAAACCCACCCGTTACCGCGAGGCAGGTGCCCGGCCCGGCCAGCGTGGCCGTCTCCCCGGCGAACCCGTGCAGGCCGTGCCGCAGCCCGCTCACGGCGTAGGACACCGGATTCACCCACACGAGCCACTGCAGAACCGGCGCCGCTCCCTCTACCGGAAACATGGCGCCGGACAGAAACCAGAGCGGCAGCAGAAATAGATTCATAACCGCGTGGAAGCCGCGCGTCGTGTCCATCCGCCAGGCGATGGCAAACCCGAGCGCCGTGAACGCCAGTCCCGTGCAGAAACAGATTGCCACGACCATCCCGATTCCGAGGAGGCCCGGCGAGAGGTCGATAAACGGCAAAGCCACGAGGAAAAGAAGCGCCTGCACGGTAGCGAGCAGGGTCCCGCCGAACGCGTTTCCGAAGACGAGGGCCGTGCGGGGCGTGGGCGCCACGAGGACCGCCTGGAGGAAGCCCGACGTCCGCTCCTCCACAATCGAGATCGTCGAAAAGATGGCCGTAAAGAGCAGAACGAGCGCGAGAATGCCCGGAAAGAGAAACGCGACGTAGCTCCCCTCGACGCCTCCCTGCGGCGGCTGAAAGGTGTTCTGAAAGCCCAGTCCCAGGAGCAGCCAGAGCGCGAGCGGCTGCGCCAGCGCCCCGAGCACCCGGCTGCGATCACGCACAAATTTCAACATCTCTCGCCCGGTAAGCGCCCCAATGGTGCGGAGTGCGTGCATTGCGTGATTGCGGGTGTGAGGGTAGGCGGGCGGGAATGGTCGCATCGGCGGAACCCAGTCGACGAACTGTGAGCGACACAGCGCCACTCAGGACTGATTTTCGGCGCCGGTGGTTCGAACGAGGATCTGCTCTCGCTCGTCCTGCGGCGCAACCCCCGCGTGCACCATGAACACATCCTCCAGCGTAGGCGTGCGGAGCGTGGCGCTGCGGATGCGGTCGCCAAGGGCTTCGTAGAGGCGGGAGAAGAAGGCCGGGGGATCGCTCGGCGCTGCCTGCACCATCGAGCCGACGATGCGGGTAGACACGCCGAACTGGGCGTCGATGCGGTCGCGGAGCCCCGTCGGATCGTCGGTTTCCAGCCAAAGCGTTTCGTCTCCAAGCTCAGCCTTCAGGACGTCGGGCGGCCCATCAGCCACGAGGCGTCCGTCCGACAGGATGCCAACCCGATCACAGCGATCGGCCTCGTCCATCAGGTGGGTGGCCAGCAGCAGCGTCGTGCCCTCCGTCTCGCGCAACCGCCCGATGGCCGCCCAGAATGCGCGGCGCGCCGCCGGATCGAGCCCCGTCGTGGGTTCGTCGAGCAGGAGAAGGTCCGGGCGGTGCAGCAGGCCGCGAGCAAGGTCCACCCGACGCCGGAGGCCGCCGGACAGGTCGGCCACGAGGTCAGTGGCCCGGTCGGCCACGTCGAGGCGCGCCAGCAGGGCATCGATCCGCTCGCGGCGATCCGCGCCGTGCAGGCCGTAGAGCGACGCCTGGAAGCGCAGGTTCTCGCGCACCGTCAGGTTCGCGTCGAGGGCTTCCTCCTGAAAAACGACACCTAAGCGCCGACGTACCGCCCCCGGCTCCACCGTCGGATCGAGCCCAAACACGCCCACGTCCCCCTCCGACGGCGGCATGAGCGTACTCAGGAGGCGAAAGAGCGTCGTCTTTCCACTGCCGTTGGGCCCAAGCAGGCCGTAAAGGGCGCCCGGCGTCACCTGGAGCGCAACGTCCTGCAGGGCTACGTGGGACCCGTACCGGTGCGTCACGCCTCGAATGTGAACGGCGGGAACGGCCATTTTCCGAAGAAGAACACTGTGTGGTGTGGAAGGAAAAAATCGCGGATCCGGAGCGCCCGCAAGAACGGCTCAAGCGTGATGTTCCGTCTTTCGTATTGCGTATTTCGTGCTTGCTGAAGAACGATACGCAATACGAACTGCGCAATACGCACTTCAGACAAACCAATCAACCATCAGGAGGGCCACCAGTCCCGGCACGTAC
>CAZSBW010000298.1:0-3056 GCA_964604815.1 uncultured Salinivenus sp.
CCTTCCACATCAGTCCTGAGCGGTGGTTTGTGCAAATTGGACACCCCACGAACACGCCGTTTGAGCTCCGGGTCGGGAATGGCCTCTTTACGCAAAACACCTATCTGCACCTCGGCGACAATCCGCCGGACATGCCGCCGCCCCCCGCCGGCTACACAGGGACCATGACGGGGCCAACCATTCCGTCGGGCAGCCGGGGCTTCATCTTCGGCGCGCGAGCCGGCGTGAACTTCGAAGAAGAAGCCTCCGTCTTCTACGGCAAGCTGGATGCCGGTTTCGGGTACGACCTTGCTCTCCTCGATCGGAGCGGCACCACCTGTCGGGTAGGAGGACAGAACATCACACCAGGCGTGAACGGCTGGTACGCCAACGGGCAGTTCTACGCCTACCTAAACGCAAGCGTCGGAATGAGCGTCGAAACCTTAGTGTACAACGGCAAGCTTGAGATCGCCTCGATTTCGACGAGCGCCGGCCTGCAGGGTGGTGTGCCCAATCCGACGTGGTTCAAGGGCGAACTCGACGGCCGCTACAGAGTGCTCGCTGGGACGATCAAGGGCCGCTACAACTTCAAGTTTGCGCTCGGGGATCAGTGTGAGCTTCCCATCGAGAACCCCATCCGCAACCTCGACCTGATCGCCGATGCGTCGCCCGCCAACGGCCGATACGGGGCGGACATCTTCGTGCAGCCGGCCGTGGCCTTCAATCAGGCCGTCGAACGGTCCTTTACCCTGACCGATCAGGACGGCAAGCTGCGCACCTTCCGGGTGCGGTCGGAGGGCATCGAGGTGCACAAGGGCAGCAAGACCGGCCCCACGGTCAGTGGCCAACTGGCCCTTGAAGAAGACAACACCGTCCAGGTGTTTACGCCCGACGAGCCGTTGGAGGCTCGGACGACCTACTGGTTCCGCGTGGGTGGGTACGGGCAAGAACGCACGTCCGGCGTGTGGAATCGGGCGAAGGATGCAGACGGCTCCGTGATTCCGAAGCAGGAGCAGTGGTTCCGCTTCACGACTGGCGATGCCCCCGACCGCATCGACGACCAGTACGTGGCCTACACCTATCCGCTCGATCGCACGCGGTACTTCCTGCCCGGTCACTACACCACGAATCGCATCCAGTTTACCAGCAGCAACGTCGGGTACGGGCACCTGATGCAGCCCGAGAACCCCGACAATCTCATTCAGGTGGAGGCCCGCTACACGCCGGTCGGGGGCGGATCGCCCGTGACGGAGACCGTCGACCTGTCGACCACGGGGGCGCTTTCGTGGAGCCAGCCGACCCTCCAGCCCCAGACCACCTACGCCGTGCAGCTGATCCGGCGCGTCGTCGAGCCGGTCGACCCGGCGGACATGTCCTTTGACGTGACGGATCCGCAGGAGCAGGCGCTGATGGATCAGCTTCGAGCAAACAATCCCGAACTCGAGCGGCGCGTGGATTTCCAGCTCGCCTTCAACATGCTGGGATCAACCGCCGAGGTCCAGCGGGTGCAGCTGGCGGGCGAACGGGTAGCCAATCCGAACGAGCGGCTGCTCTACCTCTTCCACTTCCGCACCAGCCAGTTTACCCGGCTTCAGGACAAGCTGGCGGCGGCGAACGTGGGGGCACCCGACCCCCTGGTGGCGTTCTTGTTCCCGACCGGTGTCTACGACGTGCCGGTGGGCCTCACCGAGCCGATGGACTACTACGACATCCACGGGCAGGGGAGCGTCCCTCCGCTGGTGTCGCTGCAGGCCCCGGCGAGCGGGCCCTGGTTTACGTCGTACGCAGAGCCAAAGGTGTACAGGCCCATCCAGCGCCTGAAGGGACTCCGGCTCGGAATGTGGGGGACGACTCGCTTCTTTTGGCAGCCGACGGCCCGATCGAGCGAGCCGGCGGCCCTCCTGGCTCCCGGAAGCGGAGGCGTCGGGCGCCCTCTCGACGACAGCGACCTCACGACGGGCGGCTCAGCCGGGTCGTCCGCACAGGGACGAACGGTCTACTACGCGCCCTCCATGATGACCGTCTCCGCGGCTGCTCTGCCGCCGGCCGTGTATACGCTGGATGTGCGCTGGAACTGGACGCCGATCGTGGTGGACGACCGGCGCACGATGCGGCAGGAGATTGCCCGGGCCTTCGGCTCTGGGTGGTCTCTCCCGCAGACGGTCCGACAGCCATTGCTGGACGCGTACGGAACTCGTCTACAGCTGCCGACCCAGGGCTCGTATCCTCTCCAAATGAGATACAGCCCCCCGTTCACACGACAAGGGTCCCTCGTGGGGCTTCCGTTCTCCCTCGACAGTTCAAATACGAGGCGGCGGTAGTCGTCCAGCGGTGTTCTTTTGTTTTTCCTTCCCTTTCCTTTTTCCGACAATGTCTTTTCGCACTATTCCCCTCAGATTGGGTCTCCTCGTTCTCCTCGGCGGCCTCAGCCTCTGGGCGCCGCCCGGAGCCGCCCAGCCCGCGCCTGATTCAGTATCCGCCGACACCACGGCGCCGGACGCCCTTCACGCCCAGGCCCTCGCTCAGGAAGACGGCATCATTCTCCGGTGGGGCCCGGCAAGTCCACGGGCGTGGCGCCACGGCAACGAGGTGGGGTACCGCGTGGAGCGGCTGCCGGTGACGGACGGGACGCCCGGCGAAACGTACGCCTCGCTTACGAACGAGCCGGTGCGCCCCTGGAACGAAGAGGCGTGGACCGAGCGGGCCCAGCGCGACAACCGCACCGCGGCCCTGGCCACTCACCTGCTCTACGGAGATCGAGTGGAGCCGGAGATGGACGCCGGCCTCTTTCCCCGCATGCGCAACCAGGTGGCCGAGGAGGCCAATCGGCATGGCTTTGCTCTGTTCGTGGCCGACCTCGACTCGGTGGCGGCCGAGGGGCTGGGCCTCCGCTACGTCGACCGGCCCGAGGGCGACGCCGACGAATACCTATATCGCGTCTTCGTGGACCGGCAGCCGGACGCCTACGCCATCGACACGGCCTACGTCCTGGTCGATCCCGAGCCGCAGGAGCGCCGTCGCGTGCTCGGCCTTGAGGCCACCTCCGAGCGGGGCCAGATCGAACTCGGCTGGCGGCG
>CAZSBW010000298.1:3066-4348 GCA_964604815.1 uncultured Salinivenus sp.
TTCACGTCGAGCGGGCAACGAGCGAGGACGGCCGCTTTGAACGGCTCACAAACGTGCCGCTCCTATCCCTGGAGGACGACACCGGGGCGCCCCTTCAGTACCCGGACACCTCAGTGGCGGTTGGGACCCGGTACACGTATCGGGTGATTGGGCTCACGCCCTTCGGCACGGAAAGCCGGGGCACCACCGTGACGCTTGCGGCCCGGGACCACGTCTCGCCCCCGCCCCCCGTAATCGACACCGTCGCCCATCGGTCGGGGGCCGCCGTCGAGGTGCAGTGGACACTCGCCAATCCGCCGGCCGACCTGGACGGGTTTTACGTGGGCCGGGGCAGCGCCCCGGACGGGCCGTTCGAGGTCGACCGGGAGCAGCTTCTGCCCGCTGATGCGCGATCGCACGTCGACTCCCTGCACGTGCCGGGGCAGGCGTCCTACGTCGTCGTCCTGGCGGCGGACACGGCCGGCAACGTGGCCTCCTCGGTCGCCCGGCGCGTCGTCGTCATTGACGAGACGCCCCCCGCCGCGCCCACCGGCCTCACGGCCCAGGCCGACACCACCGGTCGCGTCGTCCTGAACTGGGCCCTCGGGGACGATTCCGACCTCATGGGCTATCGCGTCTACTGGGCCAATCAGGGCGACCACACCTTCACGCTTCTGACCCCTGATCTGCTGGCCGACACGACCTTCGCGGACACCCTGCAGGTCCGGTCGCTCACGCAGGCGGCCTTCTACGAGGTGGCGGCCCTCGACGCGAATTACAACCCCTCGGAGCGGACCCGCGTCCGCGTGCAGTTGCCGGACGTGGTGCCCCCGGCGCCCCCCGTGCTGCGAGGGGCCCGGGCGAGCGAGCGGGACGTGCAACTGGCGTGGGTGCCCAGCTCCAGCGCCGACGTCGCTCAGCACTACGTGGTGCGCCGCCCGGTGACGGACGAGGTGCCCTGGGACACGCTCGCGGCACTGTCGGGAACCGCGGACGCCTACGCGGACACGACGGTGACGCCCGGCACCCGCTACACCTATTCGGTGGTGGCCGAAGACTCGACGGGGCACCAGACGGCCGCCGAGCGGGCCGTCCACGCGCAGCCCTACGACACGGGCATCCGGCCGGGCGTCGAGGCCCTTGAGGGAACGGTCGAGGACGGGCGCGTGCGGCTGACGTGGCGCCACCGTGTTCCGGCCGGTGGGGAGGCCTGGTACGTCGTCTATCGCGGCCGAGACGAGGATAGCCTGCAGCGCCTCGACGCCACCGACGAGCCGACCTACGAGGACGGTCGGGTCGTCGA
>CAZSBW010000299.1:0-4346 GCA_964604815.1 uncultured Salinivenus sp.
CGGCGCTTGCTTATACTAACAACTGTCTGTTCACGCAAAGAAACTGCCCACTCTGCTTGAGGCGGAGGGGGTCTTTCTATTTTTCCCCAATCTGGACACGCGAACGTCTGCATTTCTTGAGCGAACATCTGGAACTGTACGTAATACCTGCTTAACAGGAAGCATCCGAGGCTTCGCCACGGAGACGACGGAGGGGAATAACGGAGGAGGGCAATCGTCGACTGTACGAGCCCCGCTAGTGTGTCCCCCAACTCGCAAGTCGGACTATGCCCGCTTCTCTTTCGGACCTCAGCAAAGAGGCGAAGCAATACTGGACAAACGAGGAGTGGGGGCGGTACCGAAACGTCCGATTCGAGGCCGCCGAACGGGTACGGAGACAGGGAGATCGAAAACGGGCGACCTTTCTTTACGTCGAGGTGATGATCTTTGATCTCCAGGGCGTGGCCGGCGGGTTCGCAGAGGATGAGTTTAAAGAGACGCATCGGGGCGAAACGCCATCCGTCGCCCGGGAGGTAGCACGGGCCACGTTGCGGGAGGGCTTCGACGAGGATGATCTGAAAGCGATCTACGATAAGGTCGTCGACGAGTTCTGGGTGGACGCATTTCCTCGATCCCAGGACGAAGTGTGGAAGGCGATGAAGCAAATCGTGGAAGACTATCGGCAGACCGTTCAACTCAAAAGAAGGGTGGAAAATCTCGGCGCGGACCGGCTTCTTCCCGCGTCGGAAGCGACGTCGTACGCTGACATTTCGGACGATTACGAATTGCTCCAACGCGTCGGGACGCTGCTGGAGGACGAACCCCCAGCGGGGATTTCCTGGGAGAAACGAAAGCGCGCCCACGAATATCTTTCCATGATCGACATTGACTGCATCGGGAATCGATGGAAGTCGAAGGCCTACCGGTGGGCGGGAGAGGTCGTTCTCTCGAACGACGAAAAAGAGTCGGCCCTCCAGTACTTTGAGAAGGCGCTCGAAGTGGCCGACCGGGACGATCAGGTGCTCCTGAAGCGACTGGTGGAGACGCTTCGCCAGGAACTCGATCAATGAGGAGAATGCGTGGTGCGTCTCCGTCGCAGTCGATTTTCGTTGGTTCGAACGGCAGAAAACGGCCACCGTCGAGTCCGGCCCCGTCAGTGAAGGGGGGGACCGGTTCACCCGAACGTCCAGCGGCCCCTGTTTGCGCGGGGGAACGGAGCTTCGATGCGCGAAGAAGGGATTGAAATTTACCGCTGCCCGCGGCTGAACGTGGTCCCGGTCTTTCGGGGCGCATGTTCGAACCCGGATCGGACGAACGGATGGGTCCCTCGCCCGGAACGCACGGAAGAATGGGGACGCGAACCGATCAAAATTCAGCCCCACACTGAGGCACGGCGCGGGCGCTCAGGATGAAGATGCGACGCCCGTGTCATTCGGAGAAAACGTTTGACGCACATTTCCACGGATTGGTATCTTCGAACGACTGCGCCCGTTGGCCCCCAATCTTCTCAGCAGGGCTTTGCTATGAGCGACGTTCCCTCGCCCGACCGCATCGACGCCCTCGCCCGTCAGGCCCTCGACCGCCCCTCGGGCGACCGAGCGGCCTTCCTCACCCGCGTGTGTCCGGATCCCGAGATTCGCGAGGCCGTGGAGGAGCGTCTCCGCGAACTGGCGTCCGAAGACGACGCCGCTGCGGGGGCCGACCCCGAGGACGAGACCGCGGCCGCGGCGGAGGAGACTGCCGATCCCGACACGGGAGACCCCCAGCCCGCCGTCGACACGACGGAGACGCAGGCTGGTCCCGAGGGTCCCGAGGGAGAAGCGTCGACCGTGTCGGTGGGAGAAATGCCCGAGTCCGTCGGGCCCTGGCGCCTCCAGTCGGAGCTGGGCCGCGGCAGCATGGGCACCGTCCACCTCGCCGAACGCGACGAGGAGGACTTCCAGCAGAAGGCTGCTCTCAAACTCATCCGCCACGACCTCGGAGAAGACGCCCGGGATCGCTTTCGCGCCGAGCGGCAGATCCTGGCCGAGCTCCAGCACCCGAACATCGCCCACCTGCTGGATGGGGGCGTGACGCAGGACGGGCGTCCCTACTTCGCAATGGAGTACGTGGACGGCGTGCCCCTCGACACGTACTGCAACGAACACAGCCTCGGCGTCGAGGCGCGCCTGCGGCTCTTCCGACAGGTGTGTGCGGCGGTCGAGTTTTCGCACCGCAACCTCATTGTCCACCGCGACCTGAAGCCCTCGAACATTCTGGTCACCGAGCCCGGGGGCGACACGGCGTCCGGGAGCGGCACGGGAACCGGCCCGCAGGTGAAGCTCCTGGACTTCGGCATTGCGAAGGCGCTGGAGGGGGCCGAGGCGGGGGCGGCCCTCACCCGAACCGGCGAGCGCCCCATGACGCCCCTCTACGCCGCCCCCGAGCAGGTGCAGGGCGACCCGGTCACGACGGCGTCCGACGTCTACGCCCTGGGCGTGGTGCTGCACGAGCTCCTAACCGGCGCGCTGCCGTACGACGTGCGCTGGAAGTCGGTCGCGGAGGTGGCGCAGGTCATTTCCAACAGCGACCCGAGCGTGCCCAGCGAGCGGGTGCCCACCGACGGTGAACAGTCGGTTGAAGAGACGTTCGGCATGGACGGCGACGGGCTTCGTCGTACGCTGAAAGGGGACCTGGACGTCATCGTGCAGAAGGCCCTCCGCAAGGAGCCGGATCGCCGCTACGGCGCGGCGGCGGAGCTGGCGCAGGACGTCGACCGCTACCTCGACGGCCGGCCGGTCGAGGCCCGGTCCCCGACGACGGCCTACCGGCTCCGTCGGTTCGTGGCGCGGAATCGGACGGCTGTCCTGAGCGGCGCGGCGGCTGTGGTCGCTCTCATCATTGGGCTGGGCGTGGCCGTGTGGCAGGCGCAGGTGGCCGCCGCCGAGCGGGATCGCGCCCAGGAGCAGGCCACCCGGGCCGAGGCGGTCCAGCAATTTCTCGTTGACATGATTGATCGGGCCGCTCCCGCAACGACCGGCGGCGAGGCCCTCACCATGAAGGAAGTGATTGACGAGGCAAAAGCGGAGCTGGAGGCGGGCGGGCTCTCGACACAGCCCGGTGCGCGCGTCGAGGTGGGCAAAACGCTGCAACGAATGTATCGTCTTCTCAACCGGGGAGAGGCCGCCATCGAGCAAGGACGGCACACCTACCGCGCCAGTCGTCGACAGCTCGGCCCCAATCATCCGCTCACGCTGGAAGCGGCCGCTCACTATGGCATTTCTCTTCAGCGAAACGGCAACATCGCCGCGGCCGACAGCATCCTGAGCGCAGCCTTCACCCGGATGCGCGAGGTGGCCCCGCCCCTCCAGGTGCGCCTCTCCATACTGACGCTGTACGGGGAGACCCTCCAAAAACGGGCGCAATACGATAGTGCGGAGGTGGTTCTGAAGCAGGCCCGACAGACGTACGAGCGGATGAGCGCTCCCGACACGCTCGAATGGATGACGATGGAATCCTCACTCGGCGGCGTGTATCGCAAGCTGGGTCGCTTTTCCGAGGCCGAAGAGGCGTACCGGCGGGCCCTGTCGATCTCAAAGGAATTCAGTGGGGACAAGAGCAAACCGGCGGTCGCGATCATTACGGGCAACCTCGCCAATCTCTATCGGCAGCAGGGCACCTACGCCCGAGCCGAGGCGATGTATCGACGAGCACTCACGCTTGGCAAAACGATCTTTGGAGAAACGTCCCCCCAGTTTGCCGTCAACCTGAGCCGCTTAGCGAAGACCCTGCGTCTCCAGGGCCATCTAGCTGCCGCCGACAGCCTCAGCGCACGGGCGGTGACCCTGCATCGGGACGTATTTTCTCCTCCGAATGCCCAAACGGGCTCCGCTCTTCTCGTACGGGCCGGCGCGTTGCTGGACCTGCAGCGCCCCGACGAGGCTGAATCGGCCCTGACCGAAGCGCGCACACTGATCGCCGATCAATTCGGCACCGCCCATCCGAAGGTGGCCGAGGTGCATCGCATGCTCAGCCGAGCCTATCAGCAGAGGGGCGATCTGCAGAGGGCCGAGGAGCACGCCCAAACGGCCATCGACCGCTACACCGCCGCCTACGACAGCACCCACGCCGACGTGGCCGCGGCCCAGAGCCGGCTCGGAAGCGTGCGCATCGACCAGAAGCGGTATGCGGAGGCCGAGTCGCTGCTGGTAGCGGCCCATCGCGTGCAGGCGCCCGACTCGCTGGTGGGGCCGCACGCGGCGACCCACGAGCGGTTCGCCGCCCTCCGCCGGGCTCAGGGCCGCCCGCAGGACGCCGAGCGCTGGACCGGACGCGTCCGGTCCCTCGACTCGTTGCCCAACGCCCCACGTTCGTCCCAACCGGCCCAC
>CAZSBW010000300.1:0-4343 GCA_964604815.1 uncultured Salinivenus sp.
GGAGCCCCTCCGAGTAGCGGCGGCCCTCCATCACGCGGCCGGTGTGCTCGTCGACAATTTGAACCTTGCCTTCCTCGACGATGTACTCGGTGTCGCGCTCGTAGAGCGTGAACGCCTTCAGGAGTTGCTCGATGGCGTGGACGCGCTCGGCCCGCTCCGAGTACGTGTTGTAAATCTCCCGCTTCTGCTCCTGGAGCTCCTTCTCCAGCTCCCGTTTGTCGTTCATGTACTTGTTTTCGCGCTTCTCCTTCGAGAGGTCGTCGCGCGACTGGAGATCCTCTTCCAGCTCGTTGACTTTTTTCTCGTGGTTCTCTTCGAGCTTGGCCACTTCGTCGCCCACGACGGGCAGGACGAAGAGGTCGGGCGTCTCGTCCATCACCTTCGCGATGTACTTTTGCCCCTTTTCGGTCATTTCGATGGACTGCTTCTTCTCGTCGACCGAAAAGTAGAGCACCTCGTCGACCTCCGGCATCCGCTTGGCATTTTCCTGGAGGTAGAAGTACTCGGTCTGCTGCCGGAGGCGTTCCACGCCCGGTTCGTTGAGAAGCTTCTGGAGCTGCCGGTTCTTCGGGTAGCCGCGCGAGGCGCGCAGCAGGGCCAGCCCCGCGTCATCCTCGTATTTTTGGGCCTCCTGCGCCTTGTCGGCCGCCTCGGCCTCTTCCTTCTTTTCGAGGAGCTCCTTGGCATCTTTCACGAGCGAGCGAACCAGCTTGCGCTGCGCGCTGACCAGCTTTTCAACCGGATCGCGCAGGGCACGGTACTCGTCGTTCTCCTGGTCGGGAACGGGGCCGCTAATGATGAGCGGGGTGCGGGCCTCGTCGATGAGAACCGAGTCGATCTCGTCGATGATGGCGAAGTGGTGGCCCCGCTGCATCAGTTGCTCGGGCCGCACGACGAACGAGTTGTCGCGCAGGTAGTCGAACCCGAACTCGTTGTTGGTGCCGTACGTGATGTCGGCCTCGTAGGCCTTCTTGCGCTCTTGCGTGTGCGGATCGTAGCGGTTGATGCAGTCGACGGTGAGCCCGTGGAAGCGGTAGATGGGTCCCATCCACTCGGTGTCCCGCTCCGCAAGGTAGTCGTTGACCGTCACGAGGTGGGCGCCACGCCCCGCGAGGGCGTTGAGGTAGAGGGGCATCACCGCGGCCAGCGTCTTGCCTTCGCCGGTCTTCATCTCACCGATGCGGCCCTGGTGCAGCACCACGGCGCCGAGCAACTGCACGTCGTAGGGCACCATGTCCCACTCGATCTTCGAGCCGCCGGCCGTCCAGGTCTCCCCGAGCATACGGCGGCACGTTTCCTTGATGACGGCAAAGGCCTCAGGAAGAATCTCCCAGAGGATGTCCTCGACGGTGTCCTGCCACTCTTCCTCCAGTTCGTCGTATTCGTCGTAGAGGGCGTCGCGCTCGTCGAGGGAAAGGGGCTCGAAGTCGGCGTTGGCCACCTGCCCGTCGCCCCCAACGGCGGCCTGCGGGGCCGGCGCGCGGCTCAGGCGTTCTTCAATTTCGTCCTGCCGCGCCTCGATGTCGGCCACCGCGTCCTGAATCTCCGCCCGAAACTCGTCGGTCTTCGCCCGCAGCTCCTCGTCGGTCAAGTCCCGAAGCTCGTCGTAATGCTCGTTAATCTCGTCCACAACGGGCCAAAGCTTTTCGAGCTCGCGCTCGTTCGGGTCACCGAACAGGTTTCGGATCCACTCAAACATAGGATGGGCAACTCGTGCATACGAAGGACGACGAAGGTCCCAGTGCGAAATCTCCTCTGGGGACTGGGACAATGCATCGGAGATTCCGCTGGGCCAATTGGTCCCGGCCGCGACAGGCATGATGGATGGCACGCGAATCGCGAAGTTGCGTTCCCGGCACGCGGCTGTGGCGGGAGTCAGAATCGGTCGGGCAGAGGCGGCGTCCGCGTCTTTTCGTACGGTTTTGCTCTGGCGGCGTGAGAGGGGCGGAGAGTCACGGAAGGCCGGCGACCGTCCGATGGTCGGCTTCCCTCAGTTGCACGATGAGAGAGGAACGGGGACACGTGCGAGCGGACGTCGGACGCTGACGGGGAAACCGTGGAGTCACTGTTCGTCGAACGCTCGCGAATCGATCATTGCCTTTCTGATTCACCCACGTTCCCGCGTTCCTGTTTTTGCCCCGCTCGAAGGAGCACGACAGAAGCGCCGTTCCTGATCGGATTCCCGATTCAGGAAACGGCGACCGGCGGGGAACCCCCAATCGGCCGGGGCATTGGCGCTCGTGTCTTCCGTCCTTTCAAAATCGAAGCTCCGCCGGTGCTCTTGCATCGCCTTCTCTCCATACTGCTCGTGTTCGGCGTCGGGGCCGGAACGGCCAGTGCCCAGCCGGGCGCGGAGATGACGCCGGTTCAGGTGCTCCGGATTGAGCCCTCAGCCCGCACGGCAGCCCTCGGCGGATCGTATGCCGCGGTGGCCGATGGGGACGTGAATGCACTGTTTTACAACCCGGCCATTTCCGGACCCGCAACGAGCCAAACCACTTCTGTTTCCTACCTCAACCATCTTTCGGATCTAAACGCAGGCTCGGTGGCCTACAGCCACACCGCCGGCGGCCTGGGCACGACGCTCCACGGCGGACTCCGGTTTGCCCACTGGGGCACGTTCGAGGGACGTGACAAAAACGGAAATAAGACGGGCGATTTCGGCGCCGGAGAGACCGTCCTCACGGGAGGGGCCGCCCGGCCGCTGGGGGAGCGCACGCGATACGGCGCCAGCGTGCACGTCATCCATGCGTACATCGATCAGTCCCGGGCGCTGGCCCTCGCCCTCGACCTGGGCGGCCTCTATCGCGTGCCGGAGCACCAGCTTACAATCGGGGGTGCCCTTCGCCACCTCGGCGGCATGCTCGACGGATTTGACGGTACGCGCGAGCCGCTGCCGCTCGATCTCCAGCTGGGCGTTTCGAAGCAGCTGGCCCATCTGCCCCTGTTGCTCACGATGACTGGGTACGACCTCACCAATCTATCGCGGGGCATCAACGGCGGCGGTACGGTCGACCACGTCCTCGGGCACCTGACCTTCGGCGCCGAACTACAGCCGGTCGACGCGCTCCGTCTGCGCGTGGGCTACAATCACCGCCGCAGTACGGAGCTCGCCCTCACCGATCGATTTGACCTGGCCGGGATTGGACTGGGCTTCGGCATTACCGTGAGTGCGCTGACCGTGGATTATTCCTACAATTCGTGGTCCTCGCTCGGTGGGCTCCACCAGTTTACGCTTCGGGCGAACCTGACGGAGTAGTCTCCACCTCTCCCGTTCGACACGAAAGGCCACACCCCTGCCCCCGACAACGGTCGGACACAGTGAGCGCGGCTTTTCGTGTACGGTGCAGGCTGCCGCCCACGGCCGACGACTGTCGTACCCGGGCGGTCCTGCCTCGAACCACAGACCCCGCAATGCTGCTCAGACACCGCGGGCAGGCCAATCCCCAGCGCGCGTCTCTCGCGAAGGCCTACAGACCCCGTAGAGACGACCGTCGACGTTCCTCTCTTCCCCCGTTCCGTTCGATCCGCGACGGAGCGAGAAAACGAGAGAGGCGCGGTCGAGCTGCGCGAGTAGACGGCTCTCGCAATGACGAGCGGCGCGCGGAACCGACCTGTGGTGGGGCTGGAGGGCCCTCTTCGTTCGGGTGGGGAGTCAGTCCATCATTTTCCGAAGGAACGCCGGCGTGTCGGTATCATCGTCTTCATCGTCCTCCGATTCGTCGCGGGTCCGTTCGTCGGGATCCTTGCGCTCCTCCAGCTCGTCGGCGCGCAGGCGACGAACGTTGGACTGATCGTCGGACGACGGATCGTCACTTCCCTCGGACTCATTCTTCTTCTTTCTGGGCTCGTCCTGCTTCGAATGCTTTGGATTGCTGCGGCGCTCGTAGGCCGGCGTGTCGAGTTGACGCAGGTTGTCCTCTCCCTTGTACCGGTAGGTCGGATCGTCGTCCTCGTCGAGGGGCACGGTGCGCCGCGTGTTTTCTTCCTCGGCGGCCTCCCCGCCAGCATCGCCGTCGCCCGTTTCCTTCTCACGGTCGAAGCCGGTGGCGATGACGGTGACGCGAAGCTTGTCGTCCATGTCCTCCTCGATCACCGTTCCAAAGATGACCTCGACGTCGTCCCCAGCCTCTTCTTGAATGACGCTGGTGGCCTGCGTGGCCTCGCGAATGCCGAGCGACGAGCCGGCGGTGATGTTGACGAGCACGTTGGTCGCCCCCGCGATGGAGAGCCCGTCGAGCAGCGGACTGCTGATGGCCTGCACGGCGGCCTTCTCCGATCGATTCTCGCCAGTGGACGTGGCCGAGCCCATCAGGGCCGTGCCGCCGTCCTTCATCGTTGTC
>CAZSBW010000301.1:0-4341 GCA_964604815.1 uncultured Salinivenus sp.
TCGGCGTCGTCGGTCGTGAGAGTGCCCGTGTCCAGGTCAAAGCCGTCGATGGAGTTGGGGCTGTCCGGGTTTTTGTACGGCACCGGGAGGTAGAAGACAGTCCGGTCGTTGAGATACTTGCCAAAGACGCGGACGTACCCGCTCTCGGACTCCCACGTCAGGTTTCCTTTCACCTGGCCCCCTTGATTGGCGGTAAACCCGGGATCGCGGAGGCCGGGCCCCTCCCGGTAGAAGCCCCCGACGTTCATCCGCAGCGATTCGGTGAGCGGCCCGCCTACGCTGAGGTCGCCTCGCAGTTGTCCGTGGGCCTGTCCGCTCAGCTTGACCTCGCCGCCCCACTCCGGTCCCCCGGTTTTGGTCACGAAGTCTACGATGCCCCCCGGTGAGTTGCTGCTAAACGTGGACGCGCTGCCCCCACGCACTGCCTCGATGCGTTCAAGGGTGGCGTCCACGCGAACGAAGTTGTCCGCACTGGCAAAGTCGAGCGCCGAGGCCTCGTAGATGGGGGTGCCGTCTTCGTGGAGCGACACGTAGCGGTACGATCCGTCGGCGGGAAGTCCGCGCGCAAAGAGATTATTTTCCCCCTCCCCGCCGGAGCTCTCCACGTAAAACCCCGGAACCGCTTTCAGGAGATCGGCTGTACTTTGCGGGCTTTCGGTCTCGACGTCTTGCCCGCTCAGGGTCGAGATGGCCACGCTCGATTCGAGCTTCGAGAAGGGATTGAAAGAAGCCGTCTCTACGGCCTCCTCCATCTGAAGCAGGTCCTGCGTGAGCGTGAAATTCTCCGTGATCGTTTCTCCGGCCTCGAGCGTCACCTCTCTCGATGCGGAGGTGTACCCGACAAAAGAGGCGCGAAGCGTGTAGGTCCCGGGCGGCGCCGTGACCTGGTAGCGGCCGTCGCTGTCGGTGGCGGTGCCCTGTCTCGTCCCTTCGAGCCGGATGGAGGCCCCGGGAAGCGGGCGCTCGGCCGCATCGACGACTCGGCCGGTTATCGTCCCTTGCTCCTGTCCGTAGGCCGGTCCACTTCCCATTCCAACGAGGCCGATTCCCAGCACGGCGAGCCAGGCCACCCACCTGCTGGGCGCAAGCACAGTCGAGATTTCACAGGACCAAAACCGCATGGTTGAAGCAGGCGATTTCGAAATAGAAGAAAAAGCGCTTACGGCGAGTAGAAAAATTCCTTGCCCGGAGGAGGCAGTACCTTGGTGGGAACGATTTCATTTAATTGATAACGGCTTCATGATTTTCCGTCAAGGCCCTCACACTGTGGCCCTTTCGATTTATTTTTTATTCACATAGTAGCCGATAGGAGCGAATAAACCGAGGTCTTCAGAAAAACTGCTCGACAGAGTACGGGCTGTGTGGCAACGCCTACTCTATACTTCTCGGATTCATGAAATCGATTTTATTCGGGCCGGATCTTGTCCCCGAGCGCAGGCACACGGTTCGATTTGGCTTGTATGAGGGGCAGTACTCTCCCCCGAGTGCAAGCTCGTAGGGTTCGTCGAGGGCCGTGCACATTGAGGACCGGTGACTCATCGACGGCGTTTCGGCGAAGGGGAGAATCGAAGACTTTCTGGCTTCGATTCGCATCGGAGATCTCCCGTTCCTGTCGTTGTTCTTCTTCCCGTCCGAGGGCAGTCTCCATGCCAACACTGAAGGATGTGGCTCGCAGGGCCGACGTTTCGGTATCCACCGTCTCGCGGGTGTTCAACAATCCCGAGAAAGTGCGTCCGGACACGCGGCAGCGCGTCCGCGAGGTCGCCGACACGCTAGGCTACCAACCCAACCGCGTCGCCCGTCGGCTTCGGCTCGAAAACGGAACCGCGGGACTGATCGGCCTCGTTATTCCCGACATCCAGAATCCCTTCTTCGCCGACATCGTCCGAGGGGTCGAGGACGTCATCCACGAGCACGACTACGCGCTCGTCCTCAGCAATTCAGACGAGGATGCAGAACGGCAGAGGATGGCCCTCAACACCTTTCAGACCGAGGACGTGGACGGGGTCATCGTTCCCCCCGTCAGTCTAGACGACCCGGCCGTCCGGAAGCTCGCAGAGACGTCGACCCCCCTGGTCTGTGTGGATCGAGGGATGCAGAACCTCCGCGTCGACACGATCTCGTCCGCCAATCGGCAGGGCGCCTACGACGCCGTTACCCACCTCATCGAGTTGGGCCACGAGCGGATTGCGTTCATTGGCGGCATCGGAGAGGTGTCGACGGCGATCGAGCGACGGGAGGGGTACAAAGCTGCCCTGCGCGACCACGATCTGCCCGTCGACGATTCTCTGATCAAAGAAGGAGAACCGCACCGGGAGCGAGGGAAGGCCCACACCGAGGCCCTGCTCAAACGCCGTCAGTCCCCAACGGCTCTCTTCACGGGCAATAATCTGGCGACGCTCGGGGCCCTGTCGACGCTCAACCGACACGGGATACACGTGCCGCGGGAGATGGCCCTCGTTGGATACGATGACATTCCCTGGGCCAGGGCGCTCAACCCCCCTCCCACGGTGGTTGACCAACCCGGGTACGAAATGGGCAACCGTGCCGCTGACCTCCTCTTCCGGCGGATCAACGAGCCTGAGCGCTCCGCGACGGTCGTGACGCTACAACCCAAACTGGTGATTCGTCGCTCCTGCGGAGCGGATCGACGAGAGGAGTGAGAGACCGTTTCGATCGGGAAGCGTCCTTTCCTACTCTCCCTCTTTCCCGGCAGAATCGACTCGCGGGAGGAAGACGAGCTTCCGGCCCCCAATCAGCGCTCCAGTATCCGATTGCCCTCCCCTTCCCAGAGCAGGCCGAAACAAAATCCCGTGCAATGAAAACGATCCCATTGCACTGAGCGGAAAACGATTTCAACGTGAGGATCGACGTGGTGGCCGTCCGTCGAGATCGCCTCGACGCTGAGCGTCTCCGTTCGGGCGTCCACGTGTCGACCTGATGCTGTGCGGGGCAGCGGTCGCGCACTGCTTTCTCTCGTGCCACCGGTTCTTTTCATTCCCATGAGCGACGACATCTTATGCATCGGGGAGATTCTCTGGGATGCCCTGCCCGACGGTCTGTTTCTGGGCGGGGCGCCCTTCAACGTGGCCCGGCACCTGCACGCCCTCGGGGAGGAGGTGGCGTTTGCGAGCCGGGTGGGCGACGATCAACTCGGGCAGGAGGCCCGCCGCCGGCTTCGGACGCAGGGCCTCGACGACGATCTCCTTCAGACGGAGGACACGCTCCCCACGGGCTTCGTGCGGGTGGCCCTGGACGCCGACACCGGCGAGCCCGACTACGAGATCGTGGAGCCGGCGGCCTGGGACGCCATCGCCCTCACCGACGCCCTTCAGCAGCGCGCCAAGCAGGCTGACGCCCTCGTCTACGGCAGCCTCGCCCAGCGAGCCGCAGCCTCCCGACAGACCATCCAGCGCCTCTGCGAGACCGATGCCCTGCGGGTTTTCGACGTCAACCTGCGGCCGCCGCACGTGGCCCGGTCGGTAATCGAGCGCTCGCTCCGCACCGCCGACGTGGTGAAGCTGAACGACGACGAGCTTCGGCGGATGCGCGACTGGTTCGGCCTCTCGGATGCGCCCGACGCGGCCATGAGCGACATGGCGGAGACGTTCGATTGTGGGACGCTCTGTGCGACGTGGGGGGACGACGTAGCGCGGCTCTGGCACAACGGCGACTGGGCGCATTATCCCAGCTATTCGGTTGAGGTGGAGGACACCGTGGGCGCGGGCGACGCTTTTCTGTCCGCGCTCATCGCCGGCCTGCTCGACGGGCGCAGCGGGGCCTCGCTGCTGGAGCTCGCCAATCGGCTCGGCGCGTACGTCGCCTCGCATTCCGGGGCGTTTCCCGCGTATGCGGTCGACACCCTGGATGAGGTCAAACAGCTCCCGCTCGGGGAGTAGAAAACCGTCCTAAGTAGACACGCAGAAATACTTTATTTCATGAGTCATCCCGAAAGGGTTCGAGGACATATTCTGAGCGAACGAGGTCATTTAGATGGCCACGAGCGAGCCAATCTGTGTGGAGTTGCGAGATTATCCACGGGATGTTATCGGTTTTCCATCAAAAGCGAGGAACTGTTTCGTAAAATCCAACCACTTTCCTTAATCTGATGTCCGTTTTTGTCTCGATCCAAAAACGGACGAAAAAGATCACGGCTGCGAAGAAACGTCCTGAACATTGGAATCTCAGATTCCCTCCCTCCACTCCACTGAAGGGGATCGAGATCCCCATTCTCAAACTCGCTTGGCAATCTATGTGCGATTGTGAGATTATTCAGGGGACGCCATTGGTTTTTATCGAAGCGACTGCTCATTCCGTGAAGTTCTTCAGCTTTCACTGATC
>CAZSBW010000302.1:0-4329 GCA_964604815.1 uncultured Salinivenus sp.
CGGCCATCATGAAGGCCAGGGCCGTCCCCAGCGGAATGCCCTTCGTCACCAGCGATTCGACGACCGGCAGCACCCCGGCGGCGTTGGCGTACATCGGCACGGCGACCGCCACGGACGCGGGCACGCCAACCAGGCCGCCGCCCGACAGGTACTGTTCGACGAACCCGACGGGCACGAACCCGTGGATGCCGGCGCCGACGACGAGGCCCGCCAGCACGTACGGGGTTACGCCCGTCACAATGTCCATCGCCTCCCGCGAAATGGACGGCAACTGGTCCCACAGTGACTTGTGCTCGTTCGGGACCTCCTCGGTCTGATTCTGCGCCATCTCCCAGACCCAGTCCTCGACCCAGGCCCCGAGCCGGAGTGTGCCGAGGCCCCAGCCCAGCACGGTGCCTAGCAGAATGCCGCTCCCGGCGTAGATGAGCGTCACCTTCCAGCCGAAGAGGCCGATGAAGAGGGCCAGCGCGACTTCGTTGACCAGGGGGGAGGTGATCAGAAACGAGAGCGTCACGCCCAGCGGAATGCCGCCCTGCAGGAAGCCGATAAAAAGCGGAATCGACGAGCACGAGCAAAACGGCGTCACCGCCCCGAATCCCGACGCCACGAGGTGCTCGCTCCCCCGGAGCCGCCCGGACGCGATCCACTCCCGCACGCGTTCGACGGGCAGGTATGCGGTGATCAATCCCATCACGTGCGTCACCACGATCAGGAGTGTACCAATCAGAATCGTGTCGTACACGAAGTAGTGGACCGCTTCTCCCCACGGCGAATTCTCCACGAGGCCAAAGAGGCCGAAGACGAGGGCATCAACGAGGGCGTCGAGCATAGATAGAAGCAAAGTCAGGATTCTACAGGGCAGGACAAAGGGGGAGCGCCTACGCCTCCACGAGATCGACGATCTCGTTCGGGGTGGGGACGCGTCCGCTCACCTTCACATCGCCGTCGATCGCGAGCGCGGGCATGCTCATCACCCCGTAGCTCATGATCTCCTCTACGTCCTCAATTTTTTCGACCGACACGTTCGAGGAAAGCTTTTCCACAGCCTTTTCGGTGTTCACTTCGAGCGTCTGGCACGTCGAGCATCCGGTGCCGAGAATCGTAATGGTCATGGCAGTCTTATGATTGTATTGAAAGATGTCGATATTTGGTCGTAAAAAAAGAGGAAGCCCCTGCCAATCACTCTGCGGGGACCTCCTCAGTTTCCCGAATCGTTGAGAATCGATCCATCAGCGCCGAGAGGGTCGAAAAGGCCGTCTCGTCCACGCGGTGATGGACCATCGTTCCCTTCTTCCGGCTCTGAATGAGCCCCGCTTCTCGGAGCACCTTCAGGTGATGCGAAATCGTCGGCTGGCTCAGATCGAAGTGGTCCATGAACTCGCAGACGCAAATCTCGCCCCCTCCGTGGTAGATGAGGTCCACCATGCGCAGGCGGACCGGGTTCGACAGCGCCTTCAGGCGGTCCGTCTGCTGGTCGATCTCGGCGTCAGGGAGCATGTCGTGCGGCTTTTCCCCGCAGTTGCAGTGCATCATTTTGGATGGAGAGAGACGTGATCGATGGCGTATGCGTGTGATTGACTCCTGTCTATATAGAGAACTGTCTATATAACGTTCGGTGCCAGCCCGATCTTCACGCGAATTCCGTGCTGATTGAGACGGGACGCTCGGTACGGACGCGGCGACCCAGCCGGACCGGGCCGGATTCGGTCTCCCGATACGACCCGATCCGGTCGGGTACGAGGAAGGGTGAAGGGGAACAACGCCTCCTTCCCGGCTTCGTCATTTCGGTGCCGTCTTACAGGTTGAGAGACCGAAGGGCATGTAGAGCGGGCAGGTGCCCACGAAGCTCGTGAGGAGGAAGACGCCCGCAAAAACGCCAAGAATGGCGGCCGTCAGTCCGCCAATGGTGCCGGCGAAATAGAGCCCGCCGACGGCGAGGGCCACTACGGTGCGGAGGATTCGGTCGATGGAGCCCATGTTCTGTGTCATGACGAGGGAGGGTGTGTGGGAGAAAAACGGTGGAGTTCCGGTGTGCGGTTGTACGCAGAAACCCAGCAAAAGCGTGCAAGAGCCTATTGCGTAGAGCCTTGCACTAGTAACTACTTGTAAATACAAAACAAGACAGGCCGGGTTCCGACATCTCTTTTCTTGCGGCCCGTAGGCGGATGGCCGGGCACGCGGGACCCGATTGAGTAGATCGGGTGGGATCGTCTGTAAGTAGACACGCAGAAATACCTTCATTCGAGAGTCATCCCGAAAGGGTTCGAGGACATATTCTGAGCGACCGTGGCCATCCAGATGGCCACGACCAAGCCAATTTGTGTGCGATTGTGATATTAACTGCGGTACGCTGCTACTCGCCGTACGGGCTTCGCCCTTCTAAAAAGTGAATGTGCATTTTTGTCTCGACACAAAAATGCGCAAAAAAGATCACGGCCACACGGGATGACCCGCAAGGGGCCCCTGTGAAGAAACGGCCTGATGCCTGTCTGCGCCCCGCTGACGGGGATCCTAGATCCCCATTCTCAAACTCGCTTGGCAATCTAGGATCGCCTCGCTCGGAATGACGTAATATTCTTTCGCTGGTCTACTTACGTGCGGATACTGTCCCTCACGCCGACCCGGAGCCCGTTCCGTCCCCCTGCCTAGTCTGAACCGGAAACGAGGAGTCGAAGCCGGCTCGGAGGAACGGTTTTGTCGTGCGTTTATAAAGAAGTGATGTAGAAAAAAGGGGGAAATCTTAAGGGACTGTGCACAGCGTCCCGGTGTCCATCATTGCGCTCGCTGAATGTGTTGGGAGGCCGAAAATGTCTTCCGTGTGTGCCGGAATCGACCTTAACCGTCCGGCGTGAGCGCATTTCGCATTGGACGGTCACAGAATGAATCCAGTCGAAGAGGTCGAACGGGCCGCCAGCATATACCTGGGGTTGGAAACGGTACAACATGAGTAGCTCCTACCATCTCAACGCCGAACACGCACTGGTCCTTATTCGCGCGACCGGGCGGTTCACGGAGAGCGACCTTGAAACGCTGCTCCGGTCGGTCTACGACGATCCCCGCCACACTCCGCGCTTCAATCACCTCTGGGATTCGCGGGCCATCGATGAACTGGTGGTGGATGTTGATGTCATCGACACGTACCGCGAGCTTCTGGACGAGTACGAAGACCAAATGTCCCGTGGGAAAGTCGCCGTCGTTGCGGCTCGGACCCTCACTCGCACATTTGCCTCGATGCTCATCCAAGTGGGGGCGAAGCATCCGGCCACGTTCCGGGTTTTCGACGACATGGAGGGGGCGGCAGGGTGGATCGGGGTCCCCATGTCGGTGACCACTGACGTTCCGGGCCACGACTGGACGGAGGTCTGAGTTGCAAAGTGATCGTCGTAGGGGCCGACTCCTCGACCACCGGACGGCTCGCCACGAGTTATTCGAACGGGACCGGCCCGATTGTCGCCTAGTGGATTGTCAACCCTCAATGATTGGGTTTCCAGTGCGATCTCAAAATTCCACTCTCGGCACGTCATCTTGAGCGAAGTCGAAAGATCTCTTTGAAAGATGCCGCCTCCTTCGAAGAGGCTCTTCCCTTGCACTCAGAGCGACCTGCTTGGGAATTTTGAGATCGCACTTTCTACTCGAACAATCACGATTGACGCTGTACTAGGCGTCGACGGTTGTTCCCCCACTCTCGGATGGGACGGTCTGGTTGGCATCATACAGCAGTCCCTCCGTACACCAGGGTTCAGAGCGGCCCTCGATGGCTGAAAAGGCCCCCCTGTACAGGGAGCCCCGGAGCAGGCGTACGGGACTGTCTCGTCGTCCTACTCCGGGTCGGTGTCGAACACGGGCTCGAAGTCGCGGAGAGGCATGCCGTGCTCGCCCGCATCATGGTCGTCCGGGGACCGGGCCAGTTCCAGTTCGTAGGCGACCTGATCGCTCCGGTAGTAGCGGCGTTGGAAATAGATGGGTTTGTCGCTCTCGGTCAGAGACAGGCGTTCGATAAGGAGCACGGCCTCGCCCTCGGCCACCCCCAGGGGGGCCGCGACGGCCGCCTCGGCGTTCGCGGCCGTGATCCGGTACCGGCCCCGCAGGACGGGAATGTCGTACTCGCTTTCTAGGATGCCGTAGATGGTCGTCCGGCTCAGGTCGTGGTCCTCCAGGAGCTGGGCGTAGAAAAGGGGGAGCCAGGTGCGGTCAAACGCCACGGGCTGCCCGTCGCCCAGGCGGAGCCGGTCGAGCCGCGTTACCTTGTCGGCGTCCGTCTCTAGGCGGACGGCCACCTCGGGCGGCGGGGGCTCGGGGGCGTGGTGCTTCACCTGCGAGGTCGCCTCC
>CAZSBW010000303.1:0-4306 GCA_964604815.1 uncultured Salinivenus sp.
TATCCTTTGGTGGGGCGGCCTTCGGGGTGCGATCGGACTGGCCCTCGCCCTGGTCATCTATCTGGTGACGGTGGAGGCGCTGGTGTCATCCGAGCTCCTGCAACTGGTGCTCCATGCTTCGAATCATGTCGATGGCGTCCTCCACGCTGGCGAGTCCCAGTTCGCGTAGCTTTTCCCGTTCCGCATAGAGGGCCTGCAGCTGAGCGTCGATATTTTCGACGAGAGAGGCGAGGTCGCGAGCTTCTTCGGGCGTCGAAACGCCCAGGATGTCCTCGAGGGTAGACAGTCGGTCGGACCGGTCGGCGTACGCGTCGCGCTCGTCGCGAAGCTCCCTCACGCGGGCACGGACGGTCGTCTTCAGATCGTCGGTATCCCACAGGCTTGTGCGATCGTCCTCGAAGCTGTCTCGGAGAAGGTCTTGAACCTGCTGGCAGAGGCCAGAAATCGCCTCGGGAGGTGCTGCATCGGCGGGCCGCTCTACCCCGAGCACCGCTTCGAGTGCGTCCAGTGCTTCGTTGATCTCGGCACGCTCGTCCCGGGCGTCATAGAGGGCACTGAGCTGATCCTCCATGTTGTCGATCATCTGAAGGGCATCCTCGGCGGTGAGGCCGGCCTCCGAGAGGGATCTGGTTTCGGAGCGTAGACGATCGAGCTCCACGCCCATCTGCCGCACCATCTGGTCGAGCTCGCGGGCCTCCGATGGGGTCGAGATGCCGAGGATGTCTCCAGCCGACTCCTCATGCGTCTCACTGGGGGACGACAGGGGGGAGATAGACGAAAGGCGCGTCTCCTCCTGAATGCCTTCCCCGGACACGTCGACCATCTCGTATAGGTCAACCAGCTGGTCTTCCATGCTGTCGATGAGGGCAACCGCCGTCTCTGCGTCGAGCCCGTTCGCGACGAGGGTCTGGTGTTCTCCGGCGAGCTGTTCAAGACGGTCGTTCATCTCGTGGACGTACGACACGAGCTCTTCGGCTTCCTCAAGGCTGGAGATTCCAAGGATCTCTTCGATCTTGGGGGAGACGGGCGTATCGCTGGACCGCGCACGGGATTGCTCATCGTAAAATGTAGACAGCTGGCCCTCTAGACTCTGGACGAGGTCGAGAATGTCGTCGGCGGTCGCAACGCCCAGCGTGTCGTCCAAGGCTTCCTTCTCCTCCAGAAGGGTATCCAATTGATTGCTCAGTCGCCGCACAGTGTCATCGAGTTCGCGGGCTTCCTCGACAGAGTCGATCCCCAGAACCTCGGCGATTTCTTCGCGCTGGGAGGACGAAAGAGCCGGCGGGGACGTCTCCTCTCCCTCACGTTGCTGGGCGCGAAGACGGTCGCGCTCCCGCTGCAGGCGAGTGATTTCGTCGAGTGCCTCCTGGCTGCTCATGAGTCCCGCCTCGGCCAGGGCTTCTTTCTCGCTGTAGAGATGGTCGACCTGCTCGGTCAGGCTTCGAATGCGCTCCTGGGCTTCCGAAAGGCTCGACGCCTCCAGCTGGTCGAGCAGTACCTCCGTCTTAGGGTGCAGCTCGGCCTGTGCGTCGAGGCCGGCGAGATCCGAACGGTCAGATCGGTCGGCATCCTGCTTGCGGAGGTGCTCCAGCTGCTCGCGCATGTCCTGGATCGCGGCCTCCATCTCGGCGGAGCTGGAGTCTTCGAGACGATCGTCCAGAGCGGTCACGCTTTGCTGAAGAGCGCGGGCCCGAGATACAATCTCTTGCGGATCGGAGGTGCCCAGGATCTTGGCCAGCGCATCCCATTGTTCGGCGTGCTCGTCCGATCGGGAGACGTCGGCAGGCAGGTCGTCCTGGTTCGAGGAGGAGTCTGGGTCTTGAGCGGGAGACATGGTTGTACCTCCTATTCAGAGTAACGGCAACACTACAGTTACGCAACGCAGCACTTCCCTGCGTGTGCCCCTTCAAAACACACGCCAGAGTGAGACACTGAGAGCGACTTCTCCTCCGAAGATTACTTTCGGACTCCCGAAGGAGAGCGTTCGGGAACGAATACTCTGCAGGGAGATCGATTTATCGCCTTATTATGGGCTTTCCATTTGTGCGAATCGATGCCCCAGCAGTTTGATTTGAATATATACGTTACATTCGTCCTTCGTCCGTAATTACTATTTCGCATTTCCGTAGTTTCGTAACGGGACTTAAATAAATCCCCGGTTTTGCGATTTGTCGCTGCAGGCGGGTTTTCGTCGTTGCCTAGCGCCTGTGCTGCTAGCAGGGGCACTTTAGGAATGAGTGCACTCTAATTTTTTTACGCCAGAAAACGATAAAAGTTAAATACTTAAAGCAAATATTTGAAATTCGAACAAACGCGCATAGCAAAGACCGAGAGCGCCGAATGCGTCCGAAACAGCTCCTCGGACGCGAATGCTTGCCCCTCGGCACGAAACTTGACTCCCATATGAATGGGTTCTAAGCTGAAAGCCCATTGTTGCTTCCGCCCGCGTCGAAAAGCTTCCGCTCGCTTCGAAAATGGCGAGCAAGCGAACATTTTCGTTTACGAATAAGAAAGGCGATGTAACCCAGGGGTTTTATTCACACGCATCACCCTGCGTTCTCCACACTCCAATTTCAAAATGCCTTTTCCCATGCCTGATACATTGTCCGAATGCCACTCCGATGACGCCCGCGACAACTTCGAAACCCGCGTGGCGATCGACGTGATGTTTGAGGCGCTTTCACACATTCAGGCGTCAATTGACGCGTCCACCGAAGAGGAGCGGGTCGAGTCGTATCGCAAGTTCAAGGAGGCCCTCTACGAACGGTATGAGCACCTGCTCGAAGAGCGCCGTGAAGAGCAGACCGATCGCGCCCTTGAGGCGGCAGTCAACGGGAATGGGCACGCCGAAGACCGGCCCGCTGGGAGTGGCAGTAAGTCGGACAACGATGGGGAAGACACGCTTGGAAAGCTATGGCCTGCGGTTTCGGACAAGAGCAAGACGCTCGACAAGTAACCATCAGTGTCGGTATAGGTATTCCCGCTTGTTCGCTCCGCGCGCGGAATCTTTGTTCCCAAATTGTTCCGATCTGTGTCGTTTCTGCTCACGTGAGTTCACGGTTTCCCGCTCATCCGCGAATATCTCATAGGTACGTTCGTATGAATCGGTATGGCTGAAAAGACGGGAGCAGACGAAAAAGTAGAATACGTCCACAATCGTATCCGCGAGGCCCTGTACGACGGACTTGATGGGCGTTGGGACGAGGTGCTCACGGAGTGGGACGAAGCATCGTCTCGTCAGCAGGAGATGATAAGACGATACGTATCGGGAATTCGGGAGCGGGCCTGGAGCAGCCTGAGCGAGATTCGATCAATAGAGGAGCTGGAACAGGGATTGGCCATCCAGTACATTGAACTCAAGGCCCGCTGGACGATGCTCAATACGCAGATCCAGAGTCAAACGGAAAAGTACGACTCGCCCGACGACGGATTAATTTACCGGGCCACCTGCGTCAGTCTGATTGTCCAGGCCCTCGAACCCCTGCTTCGGCAGGAGCAGATCGATACGCTGACCGACCGGCTCAACAGATCGGTGCAAGAGGACGCTCAGTTGTAGTCGATTTGCTGGGCGGAGAGGCCCACCTCCTGGAAGAGCGTACGCCAGTAGAACTTCACCGCCTGGGCGTGCGGCTTTGTGGCGAGGGTGCCGAGCAGGACGCGGACGCGGGCGTCCCGGAGCCGGTCCGGGCGGAGCACCATGCTCTCATCGAGGCGGTCAGCGTCGGCCCGGGCCCAGCGCTGAGCCTGCTCGCGGGAGGAGGGCGGGCGCTGGTCGAAGTTGCGCCGGTTGGGGCCGGGCATGCTCTCGAACATGTCGCTGAGGTAGTAGAGGTGCTTCTCCTCGGCGTCGGCATCCAATTCGGTGCTGGCCACCCCCAGCGTGCCCCAGAGGTCGGTCCATTTTGAAGAGGTGGGCGGCGGGGACTGGAGAACCTTCTGGAGGCGATCGGCGGCCCGCTGGAGGAATTGTTCGGTCTCTTTGCGATGGCGGGCGCGTTCGAGGGCCTGTTCGTCGGGAAATTCTTTTTCTTCGAGGGGCGCCACGTCGTTCATCAGATTGACGCGGTGGGCCTTGCTCAGCGTCTTTTTGTGGACGAGGAAAAGGCTGAGCCGATCGCCGGGATGCCGCAGGTGCTGGTGTGCGATGTGGCGGAGGGAATCGGCAAAGAGCTCGCGTGCCTCGGCGTATTCTTCTGTGCTCACGCTCTGGTCGAGGAAGACGAGCGTGTGGGTTTGCTTCGACTCTGATTTCGCGGCGGAAGGCGTCTCCTCTTCGCAGCCCGCGAGGCCGATGCCGGTGAGGACG
>CAZSBW010000304.1:0-4304 GCA_964604815.1 uncultured Salinivenus sp.
GGCTCGTCGGGAGCGGCAGCGCGTCGTGCACCTGCTGCATCTTCACGTCGCGCTCACGCCAAACCAGTTGCCCCGCATAAAATGTGATCAGGATCACCATGAAGAGGGTGAACTGGCCGCTAAGTGGTTCGAGAATCTGATAGGTGACGGGATGGATGGGTGTGCCAGCTATCTTGCCCGTCTGCGAGGCCGCCACCAGGAGAAAGATGACGCTGGCCCCGATGATGGCGTAGAAGTACACGTCGCGAACGACGTACGTGAAGGAGCGTCGCACCACGGACCGAAACTGCCGGAGCCGCGCCCCCCACGTTTCCGACAGCCCGACCGACGGAAGCTCGATGCCGTGAATGAGCGCGGTCGGCGCCACCTCGGCCAGGGACTTCGGCCCCGCTTCCTCGTCATCGTCACTGCTTCGGGTCGTCCCCGAGGACTGATACGTGAACTGGAAGGTCACGTACAGGGCCGCAATGGTCAGCACGCCCAGGGCCAACCAGAGCAAACGGTTTGCCAGCACCATGCCCTCCAGCGGCACGAGCTGCGCGTTTTGCTCCGCGACGGTCCAGTAGCGGGTAAGCTGCTGTGTCGGGATGAGGCCGAAGGGGTCGACCACCGACGCGATGGTGCTGTTGCGAAGGGCGTCCCCGCCGACGAGGGCCGCGGCAATGTTGTAGCCCATAAAGAGCAACACCCCGCCGATGTAGTTCGGCAGCATGCGGCGGGTAAGCGCCGGCAGGGCCACAAAGAGCCCCCCCACCCAGACCAGATTCGGCAGGACGTAGAGCAGATACGGCTGCAGGTAGGCCGACAGCATGAACGGGCCGAACTGCGTTCCGTCCACCCACGGCACCACTTCCACGAGCATGAGTCCGCCCGTGAGGCCGGCGTACAGGTACAGGTGACAGAGGAACGCCCCGAGGAATCGACTGCCCAGATACTGCGCCTTCGTGATCGGCGTCGAAAAGATGAGCGGGGAGATGCCGCTGCTATAGTCGCGGTACACGGCCTGGCCCATGAACGGGGCCGTGAGAATCATGCCCAGCAGGCTCAGAAAGAGCGTCGTGACGTTGATCGCAAACGGGCTGTTGGCGTGGGTATTCGGCCCCATGCCGAAAATAATCACGTTGGTGTCGGTGAAGGCCCCGCCCAGGGCGTTCATCAGCAGGAAGCTGACGCCGAAGAAGATGAGGAAGTAGACGTGCGTGGACAGCTGACGCATCCGATAGGCGATCTCCTGACGGACGAGCGTAAAAAACATGGAGCGGTGCAGGTTGATTGATGTAGGCGTCAGAAGCTGTTTGGTGGATGGATTCGAAGCCGAGACACAGTGGGCGAAGTGCCAGAAAGGCGCTCAAGTGAGTCCCTGTAGCGGCGCTACCGGGCGAACGCAGAAGCCTTTCTGCACGAGATCCACGAAGTCGCAGGTCGAAGACAATCCGCCAAACAGCTTCTCAAAGCGGAGCGAACTGCAGGAGGTGGAATCGACTACGCAACGGCCGCTTCCTTGCGCCGGTGTCCGTTCTTCATGCGGATGAAGTAGACGTCCTCCAGGTCCGGCTCGGCCGGCTCGAACGACGCGTGCGGCTGCCCCTCGCTGTGGACCCGAATGACGGGCCGTCCCGCCACGAGCTTCGTCGAGAGGACGTCGAACCGCTCTTCGTGGTCGGGGAGCGTCTCCTTGGTGACCGTCTTGCGCCAGATCTGGCCGTCCAGGTCGGCAATGGCCCCCTGCGGCTCGCCTTCGAAGATGATCTCGCCGCCGCGAATGATGGCCATCTGCGTGCAAAGTTCGCGCACGTCGGCCACGATGTGGGTCGACAGAATGACGACGCTGTCCTCCCCGATTTCGCTCAGCAGGTTCAGGAAGCGCACCCGCTCGGCGGGGTCGAGGCCGGCGGTGGGCTCGTCCACAATGATGAGGTCCGGATTGCCGATGAGGGCCACGGCGATGCCGAACCGGCGCTTCATGCCGCCCGAATAGCCGCCAAGGTCCTGGTCGCGGGCATCCGTCAGGTTCACGCGGTCCAGGAGCGCGTCCACCACGCGGCGGCGCTCGGCCCGCCCGTCGATGCCTTTGAGCGTGGCGAAGTGGTCGAGGAGCGTCTCGGCCGTGACGTTGTCGTAGACGCCGATCTCCTGCGGAAGATAGCCGAGGCGCTTTCGAAGGGCCTGTTTCTCCGCCAGTACGTTGACGTCCCCGAGGTGCACCGACCCGGTGTCGGGCTCCTGCAGCGTGGCGACCGTCCGCATGAGGGTCGACTTGCCGGCGCCGTTGGGCCCGAGCAGGCCGAACATGCCCGGCGGAATGGTGAGCGACACGTCCTTCAGGGCCTGCGTGCCGTTGGGGTAGGTCTTCGAAACGTTGTCGATGGTGAGTTGCATGGTAGGCGTGCGGTGGTGTCGATGGATGGGTATGCAAGGGGGCAGGTTCTCGTGGTGCAGCGCTTCTGATACACCGCCCGTTTCCTATCGGTTGTTGCCTCAAAAGATGCGCTTTGTGCGCCGAGCTGGATACGTGCGTCGATCAGGCGCCGCGACTGAACGACGAGTCTCGTTTTCACCGGCTCGGCAACACGAAACAGCCGGACGGGCTTTCCCGCTGCTCCTCGCGTCTCCTTCCGGGGGGCACGTTCTGTAAAAAAGCCTCGACAATCCGAACCCGTTCCTCGCTGGGCACGAACCTCCCCGCCGAGACTGGGTGCAAGTGGCATCGCTATTTCGCCACTGGTTCATTCGTCATGCCGCCCGATTCGCCCGTCCTCGAGCTCCGCGACGTCACCAAAACCTACAGCGAAGGCACGACCGACCGCGCAGTGCTGCAGGGCCTCTCGCTGACCATCGATCGGGGCGGGTCCGTTGTGCTCATGGGGCGCAGCGGGGCTGGCAAGAGCACCCTCCTCAACCTCGTGAGCGGCATCGACCTGCCGACGGCCGGGGAGATCGTCGTGGACGGCACCGACCTCACCGGGCTCTCCGAAACGGAGCGCACCCTTTTCCGCCGGACAAACATCGGGTTTGTGTTCCAGTCCTTCAACCTGATCTCGACGCTCACGGTGATCGAGAACGTGCTGCTGCCCCTGGAGCTGGCGGGCCATTCGACGGACGCCTCGCGCGAGCAAGCTCAGTCGGTGCTCGACCAGGTGGGGCTGGGGGACCGGGGCGACAGCTTCCCCGACCGCCTCTCGGGCGGGGAGCAGCAGCGGGTGGCCATCGCCCGCGCCCTGGCCCACGACCCGCTCTTCGTCCTCGCCGACGAGCCGACCGGCAACCTCGACTACGAGACCGGCCAGCAGGTGCTCGCGCTCCTCGACGACCTCGTCCGCGAGACCGGCACCACGCTCCTCGTGGCCACCCACGACCGCGAGGCCCTCGACCGCGCCGACCGCGTACTCACACTCCACGAGGGCACGCTTCACGACGAGATACCGAGCTTTCTCTCCAGCAGTGAAATTCTCTCCTAACACGACCTGTGTGGAAGCACGGACGTATGGACGTGTGGAGGTTGGGTGGCGCCCACATGCGCGGGACGCTTCCGGGCATTGAGCGATCTGATTCGATCCTCCAAGCGTTCTCCTTCCACACCTACACACATCCACACTTCCATACCTGATGAGCTTGCTCCAGCGCTCCAGCTTCCGCTACCTCACCCGGCACCCGTGGCTCATGGGCCTGTCGGTGCTGGGCGTGGCGATCGGGGTGGCCGTCGTGGTGTCCATCGACCTCGCCAACACGAGCGCGCAGCGGGCCTTCGAGCTCTCGGCCGAGACGGTGACGGGCAAGGCGACCCATCAGGTGGTGGGCGCGGGCGGGGCGCTCGACGACGACGTGTACCGGCGCCTCCGCGTGGACGCCGGGGTGCGGCCCTCCGCCCCCGTCGTGGAGGACTACGCCTCTCTCGCTCGGGGCGACCGCACGTTCCAGGTCGTGGGCATCGACCCATTCACGGACGCCCCCTTCCGCCCCTACCTCGGAACCGGCGCGGGCGGCAACCTGGACCTCGGCACCTTCATGACGCAGGACGCCGCCCTGATGTCGGCCCCGACGGCCCGGAGCCTCGGCCTGTCGCCCGGCGATACGCTTCGCGTGGACGTCGAAGGCACCGAGAATCCCGTTCGCCTGATGGGGCTCATTGAGCCGGAGGACGAGCGCACCCGCCGCGCCGTGGCGAACCTTCTGGTCGTGGACGTGTCGACGGCGCAGCGCCTCTTCGACATGCAGGGCCGCCTGAGCCGGATCGACCTCATCCTCCCCTCCGACGATGAGGCCCAAGCTGCCGCCTTGACCGGCATCCGGGACGCGCTGCCCGA
>CAZSBW010000305.1:0-4290 GCA_964604815.1 uncultured Salinivenus sp.
CCGTCGAGGATTCGGGCTTCGGCCTCGGGGTCAGGGTCGACAGTGGTGGACTCGTCGCGGGTCAGTTGGATGCGGCGCATGCGGCGGTCGGCGTCGGGTCTGCGGGAAATCGAAGGGACGGATGCAACTACGTCGGTCTACGACGAGCCGGGCCGTCACGTTCGGCCCATTTTGGGAAAGGTCGTTCCGGAAACGACGACGCGACGCCACAATGATCCGTGCAGCGTCGCTCGACGGTCTTGAGGCTGCGTCTGGGGATGACGAAAGGGGACGGCGAACAGGGTGGATCTCGCCGGGGGATCCTCGGTACGCAGATACGATCGTCTCGCACTTGTCATCACGCCGTGGCCTCATGTCGTCCGTCTCCTCCTCACCCGAAACCGTCCTCGTCACCGGTGCCTCCTCCGGCATCGGCCGTGCGTTCGTCCACCGCTTCGCCCGCGCCGGCAGTGACTGCGTGCTGCTGGCCCGAAGCGAAGACACCCTGCACCGGCTGGCCGAGGAGGTCGAATCGGCGTACGACGTGAGCGCGTCCGTCCTCCCCGCCGACCTGAGCGTGCCCGGCGTCGCCGACGAGGTGGCCGCGGAGCTCCGGGAGCGCGATCGCTCCGTCGACGTGCTCGTCAACAACGCCGGCATCGGGGCGCGCGGGTCGTTCACCGAGTTGGACGCCCAGCGGCAGATCGACATGATACGGGTGAACGTGACGGCCCTCACCCATCTGGCTCATTGCCTGCTACCCGGCATGCGGGAGCGGGGACGGGGCGGCATCCTCAACGTGGCCTCCACGGCGGGCTTCCAGCCCGGCCCAAAGATGAGCGTGTACTACGCGACGAAGGCCTACGTCCTTTCCTTCAGCGAGGGCCTCCACGAAGAGACGATCGATAGTGGCGTAACGGTGAGTTGCCTGGCGCCGGGGCCCACGCGCACGGCGTTCGTCGAGGAGGCCGACATGGAGGACGCGACGCTTTTTGAGATGGGCGCTACAATGTCTGCCGACGAGGTGGCTCGGGCCGGGTACGACGGCTTTCGGCGGGGGCGCGCCCTCGTCGTGCCGGGATGGCCCAACAAGATCGGGGCGTTCGCGATCCGGTTGACGCCCCGCCCCGTAGCCCGCAAGCTGGCGGGCTGGCTGAATGCGTGAGGGCATCGTTGGATCGGTGCCGGCGAACCTGCCTCGCGGGCGCCGCGTTTGTCCACTCGCGAGCAGTCGTCGAACCGTTTCGGAAGGGGTTCATGAGCACTACCGTTGCCCAGCGCCGCCTATCCGTCCAAGAGTACCTGGAACGTGACGCCGAGCTCGATCAGGGCCGGTACGAATACCTTGACGGCCGCGTGTGGCTCCTCGCCGGCGCCACGCCCGAACACAACCTCGTAAAGGACAATATTCAGGGTGAAATCTACTCCACCCTGCGACCGCGCGGCTGCCGCAGCTTCTCCTCCGACCAGCGTGTGAAAGTCAGTGAGACGAAATACGTGTACCCGGACGTGGTTGTGCTTTGCGGGGAGCCCGAGTACACCGACGAATCCCCTTCGTCGCTCGTGAACCCGGAGCTTTTGGTAGAGGTGACCTCCGAGTCTACGTCCGATCGCGACCATCAAGCCAAGCTTGAAGCGTACCTGAATCTCGACAGCCTCCAGGAGTACTGGATCGCGTCCCCGGCCCAGCCCATCATCACCCAGTACGTTCGGCAGGGAGACGAGTGGATCGTCCGCTCACTCAAGGGCCGCGACGCCGCGCTGCGCTGCGAGGCCCTAAACCTGGAGCTCTCGCTGGAGGCCATCTACGCCCTCGTCGACACTGAAGACACGACGGATAACGAACCTATCCCGGACGACGACACCTGACCTCTCCACTCGTGACTCACAAACTCATAACTCGTCTACCCGTGAGATATTGACCCCCGGGACACTCGCCCTTCTGGCCTCACTCAAAACTGAAACCGCCTGCCGCCATGGAATCGCTCGAAAACCGCGTCGCCGATAGCGAAATTCAAGTGTTCAACCTGGCCGATCTCTGGGACGACCGTGCCGTGACGGAGATCGACATTGCCGACTTTCTGGTCGAAGGCCTCATGTTGAAGGAGAAGGAGTTTCGCCAGGAGGTAAAAGACCACGACTGGTCGCAGTATGAGGACGAGCACGTGGCCCTCTACTGCTCCACCGACGCCATCGTCCCCACCTGGGGCTACATGCTCGTCGCCTCAAAGCTCAAAGACATCGCCGCGTCGACCACCTTCGGCCGCGCCGACGACCTGCGCCGCGAGTATTACGTGCAGGCCCTCGACGACGTGGACTGGTCGGCCTACGCGGACAACCCCGTCGTCATCAAGGGCTGTGGGAGCGACGCGGTGCCGGAAATGGCGTACGTCCGCGCCACGCAGAAGCTGCAGGACGTGGCCCGCAAGCTGATGTACGGCGAGCCCTGCTCGTCCGTCCCCCTCTGGCGCCGGCCCCAGGACGACAAGGACAAGCCCGCCGCCGAGGCAGTCGGCGTGAAAAAACCCGACCTCCCAACGCCGAACTCCTGAGCCGCGTTTCCGTCACGCGCAACGAATCTCGGTTGCAACCGCGCGCTCGTCTTCCCCCGGCTGCCCCTTGATCAGCGCTCATGACCGTGGACGCCTGGGCCGATCGCCTCACGGGCTGGCTTTCCCGTCTCATGGAGTGGCTGGACCGGCGCCCCCGCTACCGATGGACGCGCCGATTCCTTCACCGGCACGAGCAAGCCGTTCCCCCCACCCTCTTCCTCGGCGGCGTCACCTGGGACGCGCTCACCCTCCAGCGCATTGATGCCCTGCTGGACAACCTCATCCTGGGCATTTACCTCGCCTTGCTCGGCGGCTTCGTCGTGCTGGACACACTGGCGCGCAACGACCGTCCTTTGCCGAAGTCCCTCCGGAACCTGAGCACGTGGGCTCCCAGTGCCATCCCATTCCTCGCCGGGGGCCTCTTTAGTGCCTACGTCATCTACTACACCCGGAGCGCGTCTTTCACCACTGCCTCCCTCTTCCTCCTCGTTCTAGTAGCCATGCTCGTGGCCAACGAGCTCATCTGGAGTCGGCTCTGGAGCGCGTACGTGCTCATCGGCGTGTATTTCCTGGCGGTGTTCTGTTACTTCACCTTCTTCCTGCCCACCCTGCTTGGCACGATCGGCTTCAGCGTCTTTCTCACGAGCGGCGTCTTGAGCGCCGGTCTCGTCATCGGCCTCATCCTGTACCTGGATCGCCACCAGGTCTTCACGAACACACGCTCGTTCCTCGGGGCCGTGGCCGTCGTTCTCCTGCTCTTCGGAACCGTCGTGCTCTTTTACGTAAATCACTGGATTCCCCCCGTGCCGCTGGCCCTCAAGGGAAGCGGCGTGTACCATGACGTGACCCGCGACGGCGAGGCCTTCGTGCTTCGCTACGAGGAGCCGTCCTGGTACCGCCCTTGGAAACAGCAGGACGACCCGTTCCCCCTCGCCCCCGACGACACGGTTCATTGCTTCGTTGCCGTCTTCGCTCCGACCGATCTGCAGACGAAAATCTACCACCACTGGCAGTACTACGCCCCGAAGCGGGACAAATGGATCGACACCGACCGCATCGGGTACCGGGTCGTGGGCGGTCGACGAAATGGATATCGAGGCGTCACATTCAAGCAACACGTGCATCCCGGCCAGTGGCGCGTGACCGTCGAGACGCCCGACCGCCGCCCCATCGGCCGCGTCCGCTTTGAGATCGTCTCGGCCGATTCAACGCACGATCCGGCGTACGCGACCCGCCACTACCGGTAGCCGGGACGCGCGGTGACGAATCGCGGCAGGGGTTAGTCACCCTGCTCAAAGAAACTGTGAAGTAAAGCAAATCGTCTCGAATCAACCCTGTTGGTCCGAAGAAACCCCCCCGCCAACTCCGGACGCGAAGCGATCCGGAGTCCAGTGCCAAAAACAAGCACTGATAAGCCGCGGAAAATCCTAATTCCAGCTTCGGGATTTGGAGATTACGATATCGGCGTGGTCGCTTTCGGTTGGTGAGGAAAACTTGCGTCCCGGCATGTCGGCTGAGGAACTCAGACCGGCGATCCGACAGGTTCTAGATCCGGACTTCGCCGACTCCCCTGACAAATTCGGGACAGTTAGGGTCTTGAAACCTGGTGCAGAACGGGAGCCGAAACAGGGCGAGGAATTACAACTGATGGAGGCAATGGCAATCCAGGTCTCTGTCAACAAGGATACCATCAGTAAGGTGGTACTGAAGCGGACGTATTGAACTCCGGAGTTGATCGGAAGAGGAACTTCCAGCATTT
>CAZSBW010000306.1:0-4280 GCA_964604815.1 uncultured Salinivenus sp.
GCCGAACGAGGTGAATGCCATCGAAGCACGGGTCAACGCTGTGCTTGATCAGGATTTGACCGTAGAGAAGAAGGAAATGGCCCGGGACGAGGCGGAAGAGCAGACGCCGGAAGGCCGCGGCCTGCTCGACCTCATCCCCGACCACGTGGACCCGCTCCGCATGGTGGCCATCGGCGACTTCGACCTCTGTCCGTGCGGCGGGACGCACGTCGACCGGCTCGACGAGGTGGGGCACGTCCGCATCACGGGTCGCACCTCGAAGGGGGCAGACGTGGATCGGATCGAGTTTGAACTGGACGACTGATTCTTGCCGATCTGCCTCGTCGTCCGATTCGCAAGGGATCTCCTTCAGTTGTGTCTGCGACTGCGTTTGCTCCGGGCAGCGTCACCACTGTTTTTGTGCCTCAGGACGGCGACGCGTCCCTCGGGGTCAGCTTTGCGACGGCCGACGGGGTGACGGCCACGGTCGAACCGGCGTCCGCCCCGACCGTCGTTCTGGACGGTCGCCGGGCCGAGGTTGAGCCCGTTTCGGGCGTCCTCCGCCGCCTCGGCGCCCCCGCCGCAACGGTTCGGCTCGACACCGATCTGCCCATCGGCTGCGGCTTCGGCGTAAGCGGCGCGGCGACCCTCTCCACGGCCCTCGCCGCCAACGCGCAGTTCCGGCTCAACCAGTCCCGCGAGGACCTGCTGGAGGCTGCGCACCGGGCCGAGGTGGCGGCGGGGACCGGGCTTGGGGACGTGTTCATTCAGGATCGGGGCGGGCTCGTGTGGAACGTGGGCGAGGGGCTGCGGCACGCCGAGCGCACCGCTCGCATCGAGTACGCGTCCTTCGGGGAGATGGCGACGGCCGAGGTGCTCGGGGACGCGGCCGCGATGGAGCGGGTGGGGAAGGCGGGACGACAGGCGCTTTCGGCCCTCGACCTCCCGGGGTCGCTCGTGACGCTCTTCGATGTGTCGTGGGCCTTTGCGGACCACACGGCCCTGGCCACCGAGCGCGTGACGGAGACTGTGCGGAGGGTGCAGGAGGCCGGGGGCGCCGCCACGATGGCCATGATCGGAGAGACGGTGGTGGCTGCTGGGGCTAAAGACGTGCTCGACAACCACACGAAGATTGCCGCGTCCGGGGCCACGCTTCGGTGAGTGGCTGACCGACTCTGTTCTCCTTCCAGATTTGTATTCCCGCATGTCGTCCCTTGAAGACCGCCTCATCAAATGGCTCGGCCTCGGTCCGCTGGACCGCCAAATTGCGAGCTGGATGCAGCGCAACGGCTTGTTCGTGCTCCGCGTCGGACTGGGCATCGTGTTCGTCTGGTTTGGGCTACTGAAACCCCTGGGAATGAGCCCAGCGGCGGAGCTGGTGCGGAGCGTCGTGTACGTGGTGCCGCCGGATTTCTTCGTCCCGTTCCTGGGCTGGTGGGAGGTGGCGATCGGGATCGGGCTCCTCTACCGCCCGCTCAACCGCACCGCCATTTTTCTGCTCTTCCTCCAAATGCCCGGCACGCTCCTCCCGCTGGTGCTGTTGCCGGAGGTGTGCTTCACGCAAGTGCCGTGGGGGCTCACCCTTGAGGGCCAGTACATCATCAAAAACGCTGTGCTCATCGGGGCGGCCCTCGCGGTGGGGGGGACCGTGCGGGAGCGGAGCCCGTCGGAAGAACGGCGTTGATCCAGAATCCGTCCGATCGTGTCTGAATGCCGGAGAAGGGGGCTCCCCAGCGAGCGGCGTTGCGCCTGCGCACGGATCAGTAAGTCGGCACTCGCTATACGTCCCAGGTAAGGATGTTCTCTTCGGACTTGTCTTTGTCCTCCCATTCTTCCGCGTCTTCGAGCGGGGGCGTCTTTTCCGTGATGTTGTAGCCGAGTTCGCGCCACTGATTGGACAGGTACTCGTTCCACTGCGTGTAGTGCTCCCATTCTTCGGGGAGTTGGTCCTCCGGATAGATGGCCTCCACCGGACAGACGGGCACGCAGGCGTTGCAGTCAATGCACTCGTCGGGCTGAATGGTGAGAAAGTTGGGGCCTTCGTAGAAACAGTCGACGGGGCAGACCTCGACGCAATCGGTGTACTTGCAGTTGATGCAGGGCTCGGCAACGACGTAGGGCATACGAGAAAAGAAACCAGAGCGAACAAACGGAAGGACGTGTGGGACGGCGCTCGTCCGCTAGTGTAATAGACAGTCTATTTTGTGCAGTTCCTGTCTGAGAGGAGGCCGTTGAGGCGCACGCAGTTGTCGGCAGAAGAGGCGGGGAGCCGCGCGAAAAGACGCGGCGGCCTTCCGGACGGCACTTATTACCAAACAGGTGGAGTTACGCCTCGGGGTGCGAGGTGTGCAGTTGCCGTTCGAGGTCCTCGATCCGAGCGTCTTTTTGCTCGACGATTTGCTGCAGGCGTTCCACCTTGCGCTGGAGGGCCTCATTCTCGGCAGCGAGCTGTTCGTTGTCTGCCCGGAGCTCGTCGTGGACGTCGGTCGCCGTTTCAATCTTGTCGGCGAGGCGGTCGAGCAGGTCCTCGGCGGTGGAGGCGACGGGGGTGGCGGCGGCGTCCTCGTCGTGCGACTGGTGCAGCCAAAGCTCCAGACGAATTTCGTCGAGGGCCTGCGTCAGGGCGTCGATGAGGTCGTTGACCTCGTGCAGGGGCGTGTCGTCGGAAGACGGCGCTTCGTCGGGATGGGGAGGACCCGAGTGGGAGCGGGTGCGGAGGCGATGGCGCATTGCGTCGAGCGCGTCCATCAGGTCGTCGAGCACCTCCATGCGGTCGCGGGCGTTCTCCTTTTGCTGTTCGCGGTAGGTCCGAACCTGACGACGGAGCTCGGCGATGTGCGCCACCGCGTCGGACAGGCTGTCTACACCGTACTGTTCGAGTCGTTGCTTGACCCGATAGTGGGAACGCAGCAGCCGCTTCATCGTGCGGATTTGTCGGAGCGCTCCGTCCGGATGAGCGGCCCCCACTTCCCGGCACAGGACCTCCGTCGCCTCCTGCGGAGACCGGGACGAGGGGACGGTCAGTGACGTTTCGCGGTCTTGGGTGTGCTCGTCGGTCATGCCACGTGGAGAAGGCGGAAGAGAATTGCGGAACACAGATACGGGAAGGCCGACGGACCGATTCGAGCGGCCTCGGGCGAGCGGCGGACGTAACGCTACCGTTTCCGGACGAGGACCCAGTTGCGCCCCTCCTCGTCGCGGTGCATTCGCACGTCAACGAGGGTGGGGCTCATCTTGTACGTGAACGTATAGCTGAAGCGCTCGTCGAGATCGTTCTTCCGAATTCCTTCCTTGAAGCGCCCGTGGAACAGTCGATTGCCACTGCAGGGGGCAAGCTCGGTAAAGAAGTTGCGCCCGATGGCATCCTCGGGAGCAACGTCCGCCATCTCGGATTCGTATTGATTGTAGAACTGGACGATTCCTTCGTCGTCGACCTGGACGATGCCAAACGGGGCCTCATCCAGCGTTTTCCTGGGAAGGTCGCCCAGTTTCTCGGGAAGATCATCGTCTTCAAAAGCCAGTCCGGCGATTTCGTCGGTGGACGATGAGGCGGTGTCTTCGAACGAATCAACGACTTCTACCTCGGGATCCGGACGATTTCCCCCGCCCGCTGCGCCATCGGGATCCGCCTCCTGATCCGTTTCTGCGTCGCCATCCGGATCCGGAAGGTCTTTCGAACGCAGGAAGGAGTAAAGATCGCGGTCAGAGTCTGCCATAGGAGTGGAGTAAGATGCGTGAAAAAGGAAGTTCGAAGGAGAACTCCCGGTTCGTGAATGCCCCTGTAAAGACCGACTCCGCTTCCGTACGTTATGCGGTCCCCCGCTTTCGAGCAAAGCAGCCTACGTTCGTTCTCACGGATCGGTGGCTCCGCAGGATGAAACAGCAGCCAATTTTCTTGCCGGGTTCCCGCTCGGTACAAGTGGATGAAGAACACGATGGGCTGTTCGCCGGACGGAACGAACGTGTACGGGAACCGCGCGTCCATCTCGTCTTGCTCTACGCCTTTCTTGAATCGTCCGAGGAAGAGGGCATTGCTGGTGCTCGGTACGTGCTCGAACAGGTGGGTGCCCACGAGACTGTCGTGGTCGGGGAATTCGTCGAGGCCGGGGAACGACCATCCCTTTTCGTTGAGGTCCTGAATGCGTCCCTCATCGTCGAGCCGCAGAACGCCGACGGGAAGCGCGTCCAGGTCGTCGCGGGTCAGGGTCCCGAGCCGGTCGAGCATGTTCTCGTCAAGGAGGGTGGGCGCCGCATCCACAAAGGGATCATCGTCGGCCACTTTGCTTTCCGGCAAAGAGAAA
>CAZSBW010000307.1:0-4277 GCA_964604815.1 uncultured Salinivenus sp.
GGCCTCATGGGCCACTCGCGGGGCGGCGGGACGGTGATTCTGCAGACCGAGCGCGACGACCGCGTGGAGGCGCTCGTGACGTGGTCGTCGGTCTCAACCTTTGTGAATCGCTTCACCGACGAGCAGATTCGGGACTGGGAGACGCAGGGCTACACCGAGATCCTCAACAGCCGCACCGGACAGGTGATGCGCCTCAACAAGGGGCTCTACGACGACACGAGGGCGCACGCCGACGAACTCGACGTGCGGGGCGCCGCCGAGCGCATCGACGGGCCGTGGCTCGTGGTGCACGCCCGCGACGACGAGTCGGTGGATTTCCGGGCGGCGGAGATTCTTGCCGGTTCTACGGACACCGCCGAACTGATGGAGGCGAGCGGCGGACACACGTTTGGCGGCGCGCATCCCTTCGACGGGCCGGTGCCGGAGACGCTGGAGACGGTCTGGGACCGCACGATCAACTTTTTTCGAGCCCACCTGAGCAACACGTGAGCCTCTTCTTGCGTATTCTCGTCGCATTCACAATCTGGCTTCCCGTCCCGTGAAGGCCGACATGCCCAGCACCGTTGTGCAGTCTCATTCTGAATCGGCGGCGTCGGTGTTGCCGCAGCGCCGGTTCACACAGGACGAGTATTTCGCGATGGCGGAGGCAGGCATTTTCGGAGAGGATGATTCCATCGAGCTCATTGACGGGCAGGTTGTTGAGATGAGTCCGGAAAATTCACCCCACCGAGTTTCGATAATGAAGGGGGCGCGTGCCCTCATCGCTGCTCTCGACGAGGAAACATATGCGGTTCAAATCCAGTCCACTCTGCCGCTCGATGGGTGGAACGTTCCCGAGCCGGACTTTGCCGTCTTACGCGGACTTCCGGACGACGTGCTGGAGGGGGAGCCGGAGGTCGTTCTCGTCGTCGAGGTGGCTGACACGTCGCTCGACCGCGACCGCTCAGTCAAGCAGGCTCTTTACGCGCAGCAGGGAATTGCGGAATACTGGATCGTGAATCTTCAGGATCGCACGCTGGAGCTGTACTGGGAACCCGGCGAGAGGGAGTACCGTCAGCGGCGAACGTGGTCCGAGGACGAAACGGTCACGCCCCAGTTCGCGGACGCTCCGTCGTTTGAGGTCGAGGGACTGCTGCCGGCAGACACGTAGGGGTTACTGCATCAGCTCCAGGTCGGCGTCCGGGGCCATGCCGGCTTCTTTTTTCGCCGCGCGCACCATTTCCTCCACGTCCTTCAGCAGCTGCCGGGCGTCGTAGACGATTCCGTCCTTGATCGTGTGCCGCACGCCGCCGGCCCGCTCCAGCTCGCGGGTGTCTTTGTTGAAGCGAAGCGCCCCCGTCCCGTAGAGGACCTTGAGGTTTTCGAGCGGGTTTTCGTCGACGAGGACGAGGTCGGCCTGCTTGCCCACCTCCACCGACCCGATCTCGTCGGCCCGGCCCAGGGCCTGCGCGCCCTCCAGCGTGGCCGACCGGATCACCTCCAGCGGGTGGAAGCCCGCCTCCTGTAGGAGTTCCAATTCGCGGACGTACCCAAAGCCGTAGGTTTTGAAGATGTAGCCGGAGTCGCTGCCGACGCCCACCCGTCCGCCCCGGTTTTTGAATGCGTTCACGAACTGCATCCACCGGTCGAAGTGGGTGTCCCAGGCGGCCTCGTCGGCGGTGGACCAGAAGTAGTGGTAGGAGCCGTGGTTCTCGAAGCTGGGATGGAAGAAGTCCCAGAGCGACGGGAGCGTGTAGGTGTCGTGCCACTCGGCGCGGCGGCCCCGCATGAGGTCGCGGTTGGCCTCGTAGATGCCGAAGGTGGGCGTCATCGTGAAGTCGAGGGCGCGGAGGGAGTCGAGCACCGCGTTCCACCGCTTGGAGCCCGGGTTGGCGGCCTGCTGCCACATGCGGCCCGCGTATGCGAAGCGATCCTCCTCGTCCTGGTAGTTGTAGTCGGCCGGATAGTCCTGGATGGAGCGGTCCGTGTAGAGGGCTTCGGGGTAGCCGTAGAAGTGCTCGCCGGTGGTGAGGCCCCAGGTGGCGGTGTCGAGCACGTCGTACTGCACGGTGCCGGGCTGGGCGTGGTGCATGGCCGTGCGTAGATCCTGCTCCGACGCCTCCTGGATGGCGGCCTTCAGCGCGTCGGGCGGGGCCTCGAAAAACTTGACGCCGTCGGCTCCCTGTTCGGCGACCATGCGCACCCACTCGCGGGCCTGCTCGGGGGTGGTGATCGGGGCGTCACGGCCGGTGCCGAGCGCCGGATACACGTCGATCCGAGGGGCCGTGATCTCGTTGCTGGCGCTCCGGCTGCTGTGGTCGAGGGTCCAGTCGAGGCCGTTGCCGGCCGCCACCTCGCGGGCGGTCGTCACGCCGTGGGCCATCCACAGCTTCAAGACGTACTCGGCGGGCGTGCCCTGAGCCGTGCCGCCGAGGTGGGCGTGCAGGTCGACGAAGCCCGGCAGCACGTACGTGCCCGACGCGTCAATCTCGCGTATGCCCTCATCGGGGCGATTTCCCTCGTCGATCGGACCGCCGGGGGCCCCAATCTCTTGAATGGCGGTGATCTCGTCGTTTTCGACGACAATGTCAACGGGGCCGCGGGCGGGTGCACCGGTCCCGTCGATGAGCGTGGCGCCACGGATGACGAGGCGGTCGTACGGGCCCTGGCCGCGCTCGCGCGACGGGGCTTTTTTCGGGGCGTCGTCGGACTGGGCAAAGACCGGCACCGCCGCAAGCGGAAGCAGGCAAACCGCAAGTGAGAGTGCCAGAAGTCGTTTCATGATTGGCAGAACGTGGGGACTTTCGTCGAATGTCATAGACCGATTTGGACGACGTGTGCAGATAAACCCGGGTAGAGAGTCATGAGATGATGAGTCATGAGATGATGAGTCATGAGAGTCTCTTCTTGGCCACTCTTGCTCGCTCACCGCGCTGCTTCAATCGCCGATTCAGGCATCGAGGGCGGCGTCGAGGGCCGTGGTGAGATCCTTCACGAGATCATCGGTTCCTTCGAGGCCGACGGAGAGGCGCACGAAGCGCTCCGTGATGCCCATCTCCTTGCGGACGTCCGGGTCCACGTTCTTGTGCGACGTGTGGATGGGTTGCGTGATCAGCGTCTCGACGCCGCCGAGGCTGGGGGCGCGGATGGGGAGGGTGAGCGCGTCGAAGAAGGCGTCGACGGACGCGGCGGGGGCAAGAGCGAAGCTCACCATGCCGCCGAAGCCGTCGAGCAGCCTGCAGGCGCGGTCGTGGTCCGGGTGGCTGGGGAGGCCCGGGTACAGCACGCGGTCGACGGCGTCGTGGGCGGCCAGGGCCTCGGCGACGGCCTGCGCCGCGGCGTTCTGCTGACGCACCCGTACGCCGAGCGTCTTGAGGCTGCGGTGGAGGAGGAAGCAGGCGTGCGGGTCGAGCATGCCGCCGAGCAGCTTCAGGGTGTGGCCCATTCGGCCGACGAGATCGGACGGGCCGGCCACGACGCCCGCGGCGAGGTCGGAGTGGCCGGCGAGGTACTTGGTGCCGGAGTGGAGGGCGACGTCAAAGCCCAGTTCGGCGGGGCGCAGGTTGACGGGGGAGGCGAATGTGCTGTCGATGACGGACACGAGCCCGTGGGCGTCGGCAAACTCGGCCATCGCCTCCAAATCGGGCACCTCCAGCAACGGATTCGCGATCGACTCGGCGTACAACACCGACGTAGAGGGGGAGAGAGCAGGTTCCCACGCCTCGGGGCCGCCGTCGGGCAGAAACGTGTGGCCCACGTCGAAGCGGGGCAGGAGGTCGTCGAAGAGGTCGAGCGTGCCGCCGTAGAGGCTGCGGGGGGCGACGAGGTGGTCGCCCGCGTCGAGGAGCGTGAGAAGCGCCGACGAGATGGCCGCCATGCCACTCGCGGTCACGAGGGCCGCGTCGGTGCCTTCCAGCGAGGCCAGCTTTTCGTGCAGGGCCTCGTGGTTGGGCGAGTTGTTGTACCGCACGTACCGCACGGCGTCGTCCGGATCGTCGTGGGTGTAGGTGGCCGTCTGGAAAATGGGAAGCGACACGGCTCCCTCGATCCGGGGATCCGGTTCGCCGTCGTGGATGGCGCGGGTGTCGAGGTCGGGCATCTGCGTGTGGGAGTGTGTGAGTATGTGCGTGGCGGAAGCAGCCGTTGAAGAAGAGGCACGCCTACGTCACGCAGTATTGCTCACTCGACACGTAGTGGGCGGGAAATGCCACCTCAGTCTTCGCAAACCACGCACCATCGGTGCTACAGGGGAGACGAGAGGGACTGGTTGCGGAGGCGCGACTCCAGAGACGAGACAT
>CAZSBW010000308.1:0-4275 GCA_964604815.1 uncultured Salinivenus sp.
ACCCCCTCCTTTCAGTGTCGGTTGGTGCATGCGAGTGAGCTTCATAAAATGCAGCGCATGCGTGGCTGGGAGGAAGCGCTTCCGGCTCTTTCAACGAAGCACCCGCGGCGAACGACGTTCTACCGAGCCCTATGTTTGGCATTACCGTCTTCGGCCAAATCGCAATTGTCGTGGCAAGTCTCTTCCTCGGACTGCATTATGCTCTCATCGAATGCACCCAGCCGTTTACAGGGGACGTGCTCATCGGCACGCTTGGAGGCCTGACCGTCCTCGGATACGCCCTCATTAAGGCACCCCGCAACATCGTCACCCGGCTGCTGATCCGGACGGCCTTCGCGTGGTCGGGCTTCGTCTTTTTGGCCGGCCTCGCGTTCGCGGGACAGTTTCTGCTCGGACAGGCTGGCTTCCTGATCGGGGATGGAACGATTTGGCTCTCCGCAGGACTTCTCGGCGTGGTCGGCTTTCTCCGCGCCAAACACCCTCGGGCCCGCTACCGCCGCGTCGAAGGAGAGTACGACAGGTCGCTTCGCCTTCTTCAACTAACCGACCTGCACATCGGGGACATCTGGTCGAAGCGCGACCTCGCCCGCATCGTCCGCCTGACGAGCCATTATCGCCCGGACTGTGTCGTGATTACCGGCGATCTGCTCGACGGCATGGAGCCGGTGGATCCGGATCTCGTCGCGCCCCTGCAGGCGTACGACGTGCCGGTCTACTTCGTGTCGGGCAACCACGACAGCTACACCGAACGGGAGGCGCTGCTCGATGCGCTGCGGGAGGTCGGAGTCACGCCTCTGGAGGGAGTGATCGACGAGAAGGAGTGGGCAAGCTTTTTGGGCGTCGGATACGAAATGGAGGACGCAGAGAGCGATGCCCTCATTCGAGCATTCCGGGAGGTCCAACGGCCCCGCATAGTGCTCAAGCACAAACCGGAAGGAATCGACGCCCTTCTCGCCTCGGATCCGGATGCCATTTTCTGTGGGCACGTGCACGGGGGACAGATCTGGCCGCTCGGCTACCTCGCCTACATTGAGTTTCCGCAGATCGATGGCACGCGCTGGAACGGGGACACGATGGTGCACGTCAGCCAGGGATCAGCCACCTGGGGTCCCCCCTTTCGGCTCGGCACGAGGAGCGAGTTCACCATCGTTGACTTCGTGCCGGAGGGAAGCGACGCATCGCTCCGGCGAGATGGTAAACCAGAGAAGCATCGCTAAAAGCTGCCAGTTGTTTTTCTCGTTCGACCGGCAGGGCCGGGCCTGATGGAAGAATTCGTCCCAGTGGGCGCGCAGGCGCTCAATTTTGACCGAGAGCGGATACCGATCGTCGTAGAGCGTCAGGTTCAGAGAGGGGGAGCCGTTTGCTTCTAGAACATAAAACTCTCCGTCCAGAAGCGCGTCTCGGGAGCGCGCCTTCACGTCGAATCGCCCAAAGCGAAGCCCGATCTGATCGGCCGCGTCCTCGCACGCCGCTCGGAGCTCCGGCGTGACGTTGTCGGTTAGGTCCCGGCAGGAGCACTCGCCCGGATCGGCGGCGACCTGAATCGGCACCTGCTGGCCCTCGGACGGCGTCCATTCCCCATTCTCGACCCGCGACGCCACATCGGCGCCGTAGGCCTCTTCGGCAAGCTCGCGGAGCCCCCGCTCGCCATCGCCCCACACAGACCGGACAGGGACTTCTGCGAGACCGTAAATTTTGAGACGGGACCCGACCCGCATCACGTTAATCCCGTACTCTTTGGGAAGGTCGACGTAGGGCTGCAGAACCATCGGCTCGTCCCCCACCGCTGCACGGATGTCGCTGAGGGCGGAGACTTTTCGGACGTCCCGGCTGTGAGCCCCGAACAGGGGTTTCAGAACAAAGGGGAACGAATGCTCGGCAACGAACCCCTCGATTGCCGAAAAATCCGTTTCCTCATCAATTGTGAGGCTCGGGAGGTAAGGCGGCTCGGTCCCGTAGCGTGAGAGCTTCGACGCAATCGGAAGGCCTCCGAGTTCAAGTTCGGGGTTGGCGTCCAGGAAGGGCTGGAGGGGCAAATCACAGACAAAGCAGTGGCGAAGGAACCACGGGAGAAGATACAAATGCCCCAGAATGAGGTGAAGCTTCTGCGGTAGAAGCCCAAAACGTGGGGCGTCGGACCGCGAGGGAGTGCTGCTGTCGACACAAGGGTCGGTGCAGAACGTATCGTCCGTCATTTACAGGTAGTGACAGTAGGAATCAAAGCGCGACGTGTCTCCTCATTTCCGACAAAACGTTTCTTGGGAAGCACACTCTTTTCTGTAACGAAGACGCGGTCAAAGTTATTACCACCGTGTGTTCGCAGTTCAGTCGGACAGGGTCGCCCGGGTTCGAAGGTCAAATCGATCGCCCGAGTGAAGAAAAAGATACGCCCGCTTCCGAGTTCTTGTCACTGGACTGATTCCGACGCTACGCATCGCGGAGGCGTCGGGCTTCGTAAACGGCGACTGCGCTCCCCCCAATCACCCTAAGGGGGCGCGGTCTCAATTGCAACCGTACTCTCGTCAATCCCGAGTCCAGGGCGAGGGAACCCGCTTCTCGATAACCTCGACGAGATCCTTTTCCGGATCGCGCGCCCTCAGGTGCTGCACGATGGCTGATCGGGGGAGAGCCCCAAATCCTTCCGTATACTTTCCAACGACCTTCTTTTTGGTCTTCAAACACGGCATGGTGACCCGATCGGCTATCTTTGGCCCCTACTCCCATACTTCTAGAGGGTGACGCCAAACTCATCGTCCACGTCGAGCGAACGGGCAAAGGCCGCGAGCAGCTGTACGCACTGCTCGATGTCCTCCGTATCGACGACCTCGACAGTGGAGTGCATGTAGCGGAGGGGCACGGAGACGAGCCCGCTCGGGACGCCGCTGCGGGTCTTGAAGATCGAGTCGGTGTCGGTGCCGGTGCGGCGGTCGCTGGGCTCGTGCTGGAGGGGAATGTCCTCCTGCTCGGCCACCTGCATGAGGCGCTGCACTACCTGCGGGTGGGTGGAGGTGCCGTGCGTGATGGCCGGCCCCTCGCCCATGTTTACCTCGCCGTGCTCCGTGCTGCTGATGCCGGGCGAATCGGTGGCGTGCGTGACGTCGAAGGCGACAGCGAGATTGGGATTCAAGCGGTGCGTCACCATTTCGGCCCCGTGGCCGCCAATCTCCTCCTGCACCGAGTTGGCGCCCTGCACCGTCCAGTCGGGCCGGCCGTCCGACAGGCGCTCCAGCACCTGCGCGATGATGAAGCCGCCGAGCCGGTTGTCGATGGCCCGGGCGCTGACGCGCGAGTCCGACAGCTCGGTGGGCGCCACGTCGAACACCATCGGGTGGCCCACGCGAATGCCGCGCTCGTGGACACCCTCCTTGTCCTCGGCTCCCACGTCCACGAACAGCTCGTGCACCTCCGGCACCTTCTCGTTTTTGGTGTCGCGAATGTGGATGGCCGTATTGCCCACCACGCCCGTGACGGGACCGTCATCCCCGAGCACCCGCACCCGAAGACCGCGAGCAATGGCCCGGTCGGAGCCGCCGATGCGGTTGACGTAGATGAACCCGTCGTCGGTAACGTGTCGCACCATGAAGCCAATTTCGTCGACGTGGGCGTCGAGCATCAGACGCGGGGCCTCCTCGGCTTCCCCCGTGAGGGTGGCCCAGGCCGTGCCGTACGCGTCGGTGTCCACGTCGTCGACGTGGTCGCGCACGTAGTCGGCCCACACGCGCTGGCCCGGCGTTTCGAAACCGGTGGGGCTCGGGGTGTCGAGCAGGTCAAAGAAAAAGGACTTTGCGTCGTCGGTCATGCAAGGTCGAGAGGGTCAGTCGAACAGTTGTCGTGAGAACGGCGGAATCCACCATGTTCATGATACGAAGGGAGCCCCGTGGTGTCCACCCCCTCATTCGTCGTTCCAGGGTGATCGATGTTAAAAATCCTCTGTTGAAAGGGGCGGCTCATCTGCCTCCAATGGGAAATACGGCCGGAAAAGCGCGGGGGAGAGGGCGAATAGGAGAGGGGCGCGGTCGCCCTGCTTCGGTAGAGCACGAACACGCGCCGGTAGCTTCGAGAGGCGACTGCCGTGATTCGCTGTTCTCGGATTTGGCCCGCTTTCTCCTTCTGCTCGCACAGTATCCTTTCGGAACAGATTCGCTCCTGAGCATATTGCAGGGATGCAGATCCAATCACGCAGCGGGGCCGGCCCTGGTCCTGTCGCTCATTCTACTCACGCAGCACTGCTTCTGCCATGCCGAAGACGACGGACCGGACCTATCACATGCTCAT
>CAZSBW010000309.1:0-4258 GCA_964604815.1 uncultured Salinivenus sp.
ATCATAATAATCACGCCGGACGGTCGTTATTCCTGTAGCTATGCTTCCCGACTTCCCGGCTCCGCCAACGAGTGGGACATCGCATGCATCCTACTGACGAGGACCTGGTGACAACTTATTTGGAGGAAGGGGATGAATCAGCCTTCCGTCAGCTTGTCGAACGACACCAGGACCGTATCTTTGGCTACCTGATGGGCATGGTGAAGGACCGGGCGGTCGCCAATGATGTCTTCCAGGATACGTTCGTCCGCGTGATTGATGCGATGCGGGACGGCTCTTACACCCAAAAAGGAAAGTGGCTGAGCTGGGTCATGAGCATCGCCCGCAATGCGGCGATCGACCACATGCGCAAGCAAAAGAAGTGGGCGGACGTTCCCCACGACCCGGACGAGGGACGCTCCTTCTGGGAGACGCTCGAAGACGATTCGCCGTATGCCGACGAAGAGCTCCACCGCGCCGAGCAACGAGAGTGGCTCGACGAACACATCGAACAGCTCGCTCCCGAGCAGCGTGAGGTGCTCCTCCTCCGGCAAGAAACGGACCTCACCTTTCGCGAGATTGCCGAGCTCCAGGATGTGTCCATCAATACGGCCCTCGGCCGCATGCGGTATGCCCTCAAGAACTTGCGCAAGATGATGGAGAATTCCGACAAGGCTTCGCTCGCTGGTACAACGGATTCCTAGCTGCACCCTATGGACGATTCGCTACGCATCATTCAATACCTGTACGGAGAAGAGGTCGACGATCCCGATTTTGCCGGCCGCGTGGCCGCCGACGATGACCTCCGACGCGAGTTTGATCGTTTGCAGGAAACGAAGAGCGCGCTGGACCAGCGTTCGACGCCGTCCCCCGACGCGGCCGTGGTCGACCGGATTACGGACCGGGCCGCCGAGCCCGCACGCCCCGACACCGCCATCGACCCGGCTCCCAACCGCACGGCCCGTGCGCCGGCCCGGCGCCGGACCCGGCGCCTCCAGAACGCAGGTGCGGTTCTGGCGCTACTGCTTGCTGCCGGGATCGGCTGGTGGTACACGCCTGGGGACACCGACCCCGCCAACTCCGCCACGAGCGCATCGACGACGCAGCAGCAGGACCCCGCTACCGCTCCCTCAAAGCAGGCGCAAGGAGCAGAGGCCCTGCCCGAATGGGACGACCGCGACAAAGTGGTGCGCCTCCACCGCCGCATCGAACGGCTGCAAACACAGAGCCGCTCGGACCCGTGGAGCGGCGCCCCTCAACCGGCGAGCCGCACAAGGCCCTGACCGCATCTTCCACCGCGTGCCCCCTAAACGAATGAAGAGCCTTCAACATCCAATGACTCGTTTTGCACGCTTGGGCTGTAGTCTTCTTCTCGGGGCGTTCCTTTCGGGAGCGCTCGCCCCTGTTGCGTCGGCCCAGCAAATACGCACCCTCACGATTCAAGATGGCACCGTCTACGTCGACGATCGTCGGCTCTCGGCCGATCAGATTCCCAACGATCTGAACCTGAAGGGCGTGACGGCTCAGTACCAGTTCGTCGGCATCCAACGGCCTGTCATTGAACTGAACGGCCGCCTGTTTGCCGTCAAGAACGGACTGCAATCCGTTTCCGAGGAGGACGTGAACGCCGAGAAGTCGTCCGTCATCCTACGAGAACGCAAAGGCCGCTCCCCCTCCCAGCCGTCGAGCGAGAAGCGCCCGATGCGGGCTCAATCGACCTCCTCCCGCTCAGTGGGGAACGCTCGGGCCGCCCAGGAGCAGTACCTGAGTGAGGTCCAGAAGGCCAATCGCGAGCTCTACCGACGCCTCGTCCGCGAGCGAGCCATGGAGAAGCAGGCCCAGGACCTCGCCCGCGTCATTCGCATGTTGCCCAAAGACAGCGACGAGCGCCAGGGAAAAGCGGATTCCCTCCGCGCTCTCCTCAACGACATCTTCGACCTCAAGCAGGAAAACCGACGCCGCGAGATTGAACGGCTGCAGCGCGAGATCCAAGGATTGCAGCGCAGCCTCCAGAAACGGAAACGGATGCGGGAGGCGATGATCGACCAGCGACTCAACCAGTTGCTCGACACGCCGAGTGGGCGCTAACGAAATTTCTTCTGTCTCGAACGAGATGGGGGCGAGAGAAATTCGTGCGGTCGTCGACGGTCACTCGTTATCCAATTCGCACTCGAACAGCGCGTACTCTTTATCCTTCACGCCTCCGAGCGACTCGACGTGATTTTTGAGGCGGTCGTTGGTGTCGAGCACCCAGCTCATCTCGCAGGAATCGTATCCGTTGGCGGGGCCGCGCTCGGTGGTTTCGAGGACGAGCATGCTGTCGAGCCCTTTGCCCTGAAATTCCGGACGGATGCCCATGAGAGGCATGCGGCACTCGTAGACCCCATAGGTCATGTAGAGCAACAGCTTGGGCAGCCCCCACGGGAAGAGGCGACCGTCGGGCACGTGGCGCAGGGCCTGGTTCACGTTGGGAAGGGCGATGGAGAACCCCACCGGACGCCCCTCGTGCTCGACGATAAACACGAGCTCCGGCTCTAGAATCTGCTCCATTTCCTCGGCGAGCTGCAAAAACTCCGCCTCCGTCACGGGCACGAAGCCCCAGTTTTCGGCCCAGGCCTCGTTGTAGATCTCGCGGATGGTGCGCGCCTCCTCGTCAAACCGATCTGGATCGATGGATCGCACCGAGAGGCCCGGCGTGCGCTTCTTCACGATCTCGACGCCCCGCCGCAGCCGCTCGTAATCGCAGTACTTCTTGTGGAGGTAGTAGGCCCACATCGTCATGCGGCGCTCGCACCCGTAGCGCTCCAGAAAGTCTTCGTGGTAGGGCGGGTTGTAAGGCATGAGAATGGAGGGCTCCCGGTCGAACCCGTCTACGAGCAGGCCGGCCGTGTCGTTGAGCGACGGGTTGGTTGGGCCGCGCATCCGCTCCAGCCCCTGGCCGCGCACCCAGTCGGCGGCAGCGTCGAGAAGGGCTTCGGCCACGGTGTAGTCCTCCACACACTCGAAGAACCCGAAGAAGCCGGTGCTGTCCTCGTAGGTCCGGAGGTGCATGCCGTTCACGATGCCCGCAATGCGTCCCACGGCCGCCCCGGAGGCGTCCTCGGCCAGGAAGAGCTGCATGTCGCCGTGCTCGAAGAAGGCGTTTTCAGACGGGTCGAGCGTCGCCTTCACGTCGCGGCGCAGCGGCGGCACCCACGCCGGGTAGCGGTCCGGGTAGAAGTCGTACGGCACGTCGATGAAGCGGGAACGGTCCCTCCGCCCTTCGACGGGACGGACAGTGACGGAGGCGGGGGGCATTCGACGGCAGGCTGTGGAGGGGAGACAACGAACAAACGCCGTCGCCCCCGACGGTAGCGGAGAACGACGGCGTCATAACGAAGCGAATGGAGTCGGGTTCAGGACGACTCGGCAGGCGGCGCGTGATGGCCGTTCGTACCGATCAGGCCGTGTTTCTTGCCCACCTTGTGGAAGGTTTCGAGAATGCGGTCCAGTTCCTCATCGGTGTGGGTCGCCATGTAGGACGTTCGCATGAGGGACTGGCCGGGGGGGACGGCGGGCGGCACCACCGCGTTGACGAACACGCCCTCCGCCAGCAGGTCGCGCCAGAACCGAAAGCACTGCTCCATGTCGCCGACGACGACCGGGATGATGGGCGTCTCGCTGTCCCACACGTCGAAACCGAGATTCCGGAAACCGTCCCGCATGTAGGTGGACACCTCTTCGAGCCGGTCGAGGCGCTCGGGCTCGTTTTCGAGGATGTCGAGGCTCCTGAGAACCGTGGCGACCGTAGACGGCGGCATCGACGCGCTGAAGATGTGGGTCGAGGCCTCGTGCCGAATGTACTCGATTACGTCGCGGTCGCCGGTAGCAAAGCCGCCAATCGAGGCAAAGCTCTTCGAAAAAGTGCCCGTAATCAGATGTACGTCGTCCTTCAGGCCGAAGGTAGAGGCGGAGCCGCGTCCTCCCTCCCCGATCACGCCAATGGCGTGAGCGTCGTCGAGCATGAGCGCCGCGTCAAACTCATCCGCCAGCTCAAGTAGATCGGGCACCTGGGCGATTTTGCCGCTCATGGAAAAAACGCCGTCCGTCGCGATCAGCTTGCCGGCGTTGGGCTTCTCCTTGTCAGCGCGCTTCAGCATACCGCGCAGGTGGTCCATGTCGCTGTGCTGGTAGCGGCGCGTCTCGGCCAAACTCGTCTTTGTCCCCTGGTTGATGCAGGCGTGATTGTCCTTGTCGGAGAAGATGATGTCGCCCCGCCCGGCCACGGCCTGGAGCACCC
>CAZSBW010000310.1:0-4253 GCA_964604815.1 uncultured Salinivenus sp.
CGGGGTCGTTGAAGAGGGTGCGGGCGATGGCCACGCGCTGCGCCTCCCCGCCCGACAGCTGATCGGCGTCCCGGGCTTCGAACCCCGACAGCCCCAGCCGGTCGAGCAGGTCGTGGAGCCGCTCCTCGTCGACCGGCTCGTCGCGCAGCGTCGGGCCCCACGCCACGTTCTCCGCCACGGTGCCGTCGATCAAGGTTGGGGCCTGCGGTACCCACCCCACGCGCCGCCGCAGCGTGCGGGGCTCAATTTCGCGGTAGTCGGTGCCGTCGAGGTAGACGGTGCCCGAGGTCGGCTCATCGAGGCGGTTCAGCAGGCGCAGGAGCGAGGTTTTGCCGGAGCCGGACGGGCCGAACACCACAAACACTTCCTCGGCCCGCACCTCGATCGACACATCTTTCACCAGCGTCTCGCCGTCGACGACGCGGATCAAGTTCTCAGTGGCGAGGGGCGGAGCGTTGGGCATGCGACAGGACCGGGGCAGAAAAACAAGCAGGCGAAGATCGGAGTGGTCTGAGCGAGCGGCCCGATTCCGAATCAGCCGACCACGGCCCGGCTTCTTATCCTCCCGCGATCGAGAGCGCCCGACCGAGCAGAAGGAGCGCACACGCGGCGCCGAGGGCCACCAGGGCGAGGCCGAGCACGTTGCTGAGTAAAATATTGCCTACTCCCATCAGCACCCTTCCCTCTCGCAGCAGCATGAGGCTTTCGAGGCCGTAGGTCGAAAACGTCGTCAGCGAGCCGATGCCCCCGGTGAAGATGAACACCCGGGCGTGCTGCGAAAACGAATACTCGGTGGCGAGCACCCACAGCGCGCCGATCAGGAAGCACCCCACGAGGTTGGCCGCGAGCGTGCCCCAGGGAAACGATGGAGGCAGGAGGCGGTGGGCGAGCGACGACAGGCCGTGCCGGAGAAGCGCGCCGAGGCTGCCGCCGAGGGCAATCCAGAACACCTTGATCATACGTCGCTTAGGAAGATCCGTGAGACTCCTACGATGAGACTGCGCGATTCCGTAGGAGTCATCAGCCTCCCGCGGCCGCCAACGGAGCGTGTGCGGGCAGCGCGGGGGAGGCGGTTGTCGGCGGACCCCATCGCCATCGATTGTCGAGGTAGGAAATGGCGGTTCCCCGGCAGGTTCCTTCCAGGGCCAACCTGCCCCAAGGAAGCCAGTCCGCACCGGACTTTCGGAACGAGTCGACCAAACGAAACGGAGGGCCGCACGAGTCTCCTCGCACGGCCCTCTGCCGGGATTCGCTCAGGATGTCAGCACTCGCAAGTCGCCGTTAGCAACAGGCCGTCTCCGCCTCGTCATAATACGAATCGGCCTCGCCGCTGGTGTAGAAGGCCTCCCACGAGACGCCCTGCTGGTCGACGACCCAGGTCTTGTCGGAGTTCGCGTAGCAGCAGGTGGTCTCTCCTTCATTGTTGACGGTGCCGCCCGCGCGGTCGATGCGCTCGCGGAGTTCCTCCAGCTCGTCGGGTGTCTCGGCCTGGACGCCGAGGTGCTCGATGCCGAACTCATCGTCTTTTTCGGCAATCGAGAAGTTGACGCGCGGGTCGTCGAGCATCCACTTCGCGTAGTCGGACTTCCGCTTGGTGGGTGCAGCGTCGAAGAGGGATGAATAGAAGCGCGTGGCTTCGTCGAGGTCCTTCACGCGCAGCATCACGTGCATTCGTTTCATGGCAATCTGGGGTGGATGGAAAGAGAGTGTCGAGAACAGGCTCTTCCCGCCTGCGCACCCCGGTAGTCGGGCGAACGCCGAAGATGGCGCACTCCTTTACCTATTCTTCACGAAGTACACGTCTCACACGGCTTCTCACGTCGCCGAAACGCTACGGCCCGCCCCTCCGGCCCAAACTCCACCTCGCAGCAGCGCCGGAGCCGCTCGCGGAGTTTGGCCCGCGCCCGCCGAATGCGCGACGTGGCTCCGGACCGCGACAACCCAAGCTCGTCGGCGATGTCCTGATGTGTGTGCCCTTCAAAGTCGGCCCTCACGAGGGGGCGGCGGTATTTTTTCGGTAGTTCCTCCGCCATCGGGCGTAGCCAGGACAGAACCTCCTCGTGCACGTCGTGGTCGCCGTCGTACTCAGAGAGGTTGTCCGTTGCGGGCGCCTCGTTCTCTGCCTCCTGAGGCGCCCGGCCCACCGGCGTTTCGTCGGGCCCTCGCTCTCGTTCCCGGTAAAAATCGGCGATCGTACGTCGGGCGATGGAGAAGACCCACGCCTCGGCCCGGTCCGCATCGCGGAGCGAGCCGGACGCTTCGTGCAGGCGGAGGAGCGTGTCCTGGAGCACATCGTCGGCGTCGGCCTCCGGCACGCGGCCCGCAATGAATCGGCGAAGACCATCAACGAAGGGGCGCCAGGGAGCGTCGTCCGGGGGCGGGGACTCGGGGATTGGGGAGGACGTGGATGTGGACATCGGCACTGAATCGAAGGCTGATGAAGGCAAAACGTGACCGGTCGGTCAGACGGAGACCGCGGACCTGGCAGACCGCGCCTGTTCCTATTCAGCGGTCGGCCGTCCGTCGTCCGCCGTCGAGAACTCTTTCTGCATGCAGGTGGCACTGGCGGGGCAGAGCCGGGCGGCCTCTTCGGTCTGCTGGATGGCCACGGGCAGCACGTCGCGGTCGATGCGCTCGTACCCGTGGGTCTCAAAATAGTCCGCAGCGGTCGTGGTGAGTAGATAGAGCGTGCGGATCCCTTCGTCCCGGGCGTGCCGTTGAATTGCGTTCACGAGGCGTGCGCCGAGGCCCTCGTCTCGGAGCGCCGGCACCACGGCCAGCGAACGCAGCAGGGCTGCTTCGCCGCAGGGCTCCAGCCCCGCAACACCGCAGAGGTCGTCGCCGTCGCGGGCGACGAGGAAGTTCTCCAGGTGCCCGGGCGTAATATCCTCGTGCGGGAGACCGCAGGCCCCTAGCAGGGCCCGGACCGCGTCGAGGTCGTCAGACTCAGCGTCTCGAATCGTCATGGTCCCGGAAGCGATGATCGTCGGCAGAGGCGCACCGTCAGGTCGTCTCCGTCGGGGCGAAGGTGGCGTCGATCCAATCGGCCAGTTCGTCGCGGACGCGGCGGAAGGCTGCGCGCTTTTCCTCGTCGGGGCCGGTGACGGCGGAGGGGTCGTCGAAGCCGCGGTGCAGGTTTTCCTTCTCGGCCGGAATGTACGGGCAGTTCTCCGCCGCGTCGTCGCAGACGGTGACCACGACGTCGAGCGGCGCGTCGGCGTAGGCGTCGACGTGGTCGGAGGTATGACCGGAGAGGTCGATCCCGATTTCCTCCATCACCTCGACGGCAAACGGGTTCACGCCGCTGGGATTTGTGCCGGCGCTGTGCACCTCATAGCGGTCGCCGTGGCGGTCGCGGAGGAGTCCCTCCGCCATCTGGGAGCGGGAGGAGTTGTGGGTGCAGACGATCAGAACTGTATCCATCGTGGCAAGGTTGGGGCAGTAAAGAGTGACTCACACCTGCAACGCGGCGTTACTCGTAACGCTGCGTCATTTGTGACGCTACGTCATTTGTGACGCTGCGTCATTTGTGACGCGGCTTCGACGTAGAGCGACCGCCAGATCCACAGCCGGTCGAGGCCCACGTGCATGGGCTCGTCCCCAAGTGTGGCGAGGCCCCGGTGAACGTGCACCGCGAGGCCGTCGCGCTCGGTCTGGACGTAGGCGTCCGGGTCGTCGGGCGGCCTCGTGCTCACCGTCGCCCGGTCGACCCGGCCGCCGCAGCAGCCGTGCTGGGGGCGCGTGCGAAGGGTGAGCACCCCGCCCTGCTCGTGGGCGTAGGCCGACGCCTCCTCGTCGATCGATAGGTCCAGTTGGGGCTCGGTCGCGGGCATGCCACTATACCTGAAGGTGCAGTGTAAGCGATTGTTTGAACGCTCCCTGGGCCTCGAGGAAAATCGCGCCCGGGCGAGAACGGAGGCGAAGCGGCACTTCGATTGAACGAGACTGCTACTATGCCGCAGCCGTCCGCCGCTCGAACTGTGGCCGCGTCGCATTCGCGATGCGCACGAGCGTCAGCATGAGGGGGACCTCCACGAGCACGCCCACCACCGTGGCCAGCGCCGCGCCCGAGGTGACGCCGAACATGGCGATCGCCGTGGCCACGGCCAGTTCGAAGAAGTTGCTGGCCCCAATCATGGCGGCGGGGGCGGCCACGTCGTGCGGCACGCGCCAGCCGTAGGCCCATCCGTAGGCGATGCTGAACACGAAGAACGTCTGCACGATGAGCGGCACCGCGATCAGGACGATGTGGA
>CAZSBW010000311.1:0-4231 GCA_964604815.1 uncultured Salinivenus sp.
GGGAATTTTGAGATCGCACTTTCTACTCGAACAATCACGATTGACGCTGTAGTAGGAGAGGGTTCTCTTTTTTGTGAAGGAGACCGAAACATTCAACGAAACCCAGAGAATTGCAAGCAGACGACGCGTTCGCCAGGGCAATCGCATCTTGGAGCGTTTATTCTGAAGACATTGGCCCTTTCGCTTCCACTGACCCGCACGCGGGTAGGTAAATAACATTCTCCGTGTGAAAGGAGATCCCAGATCGGTGGAAACCCATTTCCGTATCAGTAATTGGCGAGATTGACTGGAATGCATAAAGCGAAAGGGCACTTGAGAGCGCGGGAGCGGGCGTTCCCAAATTGATAAAGCCAGACGGAATCGACCAACGTCGAGATTCGACCGCCGTGACGCGTTCGGGCTCTCCCCCTCACATGGAGCACAACGAAGAGACACAAGCTGGCCCCACCGTGCCTCACGGCAATCGCATCAACGGTTTTTCCCCGAAACCGCTGCTCGAATCTGACTTTTCAGTCACGAAACCACTCCCTTCGTCGCTCCAAACTTGATTTGGAGCCCATCCATCCGACCGATATGGCCTCTTTGTCCGGTTGGATAGGCTCTGAGTCAAGGTTGGACATCTCGGATGTCCTAGAGCGACGGTGTAAGACGTTTCCGTAGTTGATGCGATTGCCCTGCCACCGTGCCTCTTTCCGTTGCAGGCGCAGATCGACGTGAACACTACTTGCACGCCCCCGCTCCAATCCCCATATTTTCGTCCCTCTGCCTTATTCTCTTTTCTCTTTTTAAGTAGGCCCATGCCCGGCTCCCCCATGCGCGTCGGCGTGCTCACCGGCGGCGGCGACTGTCCCGGCATCAACGCCGCCATCCGTGCCGTCACCAAAAGTCTCATCGTGAAGCACGACACCTCCGTCGTCGGCATCCAAGACGGCTTCCGGGGCCTCATCGAGCGCAACGTACGGCCGCTTAGCTACCAGGACGTGAGCGGCATCCTGACCCGAGGAGGCACGATTCTCGGCGCCAGCAACAAGGCTGATCCGTTCAACTACCATCCGCGCGGAGGGGCCAACGTCTCGGCTCAGGTGATGAACACCTATGACACCCTCGACCTCGACGCCCTCGTCGTGATTGGAGGCGACGGGACCATGTCCATTGCTCACCGCCTCACCGACCTCGGCGTCGACGTGGTGGGCGTGCCCAAAACCATCGACAACGACATCGTAGGCACCGAAAAGACATTTGGCTTTGACACGGCCGTCTCCATCGCCACGGAGGCTGTCGACCGCATTCATACCACGGCTCAGAGCCACCACCGCGTAATGGTCGTCGAGACCATGGGTCGGTACGCAGGCTGGATCGCCCTGCACTCGGGCGTGGCCAGCGGGGCGGACGTAATACTCATTCCCGAACTTGAATACGAAGTCGAGGAAGTGGCTCGGGTGTGCCGCGAGCGACAACGCGGAGGGCGACGCTTCACGATCATAGCAATCGCCGAGGGCGCCAAGTCCAAAGAGGGAAAACGGGTCGTCAAAGAGCACGTCGAGGAAGGCACCGAGCGGGTGCGGCTCGGCGGCATCGGCCGGGTTCTGGCAGAGCATCTCAAGAGCCGTTTAGAAACCGGAGTGCGCACCACCATCCTCGGACACATGCAGCGCGGCGGGTCCCCGACGGCCTACGACCGAAACCTCGCCACAGTGTTCGGATCCCGCGCTGCTGCCCTCGTCGCCGAAGGCACATTCGGCGTCATGGTGGCGCTGCGGAACGGCGGCTTTAGCCACGTGCCGCTCTCAGACGTGGCCGACAAAACCAGAACGGTTCCCCAGGACTCCCCGCTCATCGCGTCGGGGCTCGACGTGGGGACCTCCTTCGGGATCAAGGATTTGGAGTCTCAACTTTCAAAAATCGGCTCTTCCGAGCCCGCGTAACCGGACTCTCTCCTCGTCGTCGTGTCTCCTTCAGCCCATTTCCCCTGTCCATGCGCGTCCTTCTTACCGGAGCCACCGGCTACGTCGGCTCTTACGTCCTGCGCGAACTGCTTCGTCGAAACCATGTCCCCCGCTGCCTCGTCCGCAGCTCCGCCGACAACCTCGCCGTACAGGACGACGCCGTCGAGGTTGCGTCCGGGGACGTGACCGATCCCTCGTCGCTCAACGGCGCCTTTGCGGACTGCGACGCCGTGATCCACCTGGTCGGCATCATCGAGGAGAACCCGAGCCGGGGCGTCACCTTCGACCGCATCCACGTGGACGGCACGCGCCACGTGGTAGCGGCCGCCCGGGAGGCGGGCATCGATCGGTTCGTTCACATGAGCGCAAACGGCGCCCGGCCCGACGACGCCACGGCCTACCAGCGCACAAAGTGGGAAGCCGAGCAGTTCGTGACGGAGGCCGACTTTGCCCACTGGTCGATCCTCCGCCCCTCCCTCCTGTTCGGCGAACCGGACCCCGGCCGCCCGGAATTTGCCTCTCAGCTGCTAAACGACCTCGTGCGGCCGTTTCCCATTCTGCCCGTCTTTGGGGACGGGCAGTACGAAATGCAGCCCGTGCACGTCACCGAGGTGGCCGCCGCCTTCGTACAGGCGCTCACGGCTGCGTCTTCCCACGGCCAGACCTACGTCGCGGCGGGGCCGGATCGCGTTCCGTACGTCGATGTGCTCGACCGCATCGCCCAGGGGGCCGGGCTTGATCCGAAGCCGAAGCTGCACGTGCCGATGACACTGGCCCGAATGGGCGTCTACACGGCCGGTCGCGTGGGCCTCCTCCCCATCTCCCCGGCGCAGTTCGAAATGCTCGTCGACGGCAACACGGGCGACGAATCCGCCTTCTACCGCGACTTCGACCTCTCCCCCACTCCCTTCACGCCCGAGAACCTGACGTACTTGGAACGCATGTAACCGCCGTTCTGAGCGAGATCGTTCTGTTTGACCGAAAAACGTTTTTCCGCTATGGAGAGCCTTCCGAGCATTGCCGACGTGACCAGCGCCCTCGAAGCCTGGGCCCCGCCCGGCTCCGCGCAGGACTACGACAACGTGGGCCTGCAGGTCGGCGACGCCGGCCGGTCGGTGGAGACGGGCCTGCTGGCCCTCGACGCCACGCCGCAGGTGCTGGCGGAGGCCGACGACGTGGGAGCGGACCTCATCGTGACCCATCACCCGCTCCTCTTCCAGTCGCTCGACGGCGTGACGGCGGACGGATACGTGTCGAACCTGGCCCTGCGCCTGGCAGAGGCCGAAGTGGCTCTCTACAGCATCCACACGAACCTCGACGCGGCGCCAGGCGGGGTCTCGTTCGCCCTTGCCGACCGCCTCGGCCTCACGGACGTGGGCTTCCTCGACGGCTTCGAGGACACGCTCTACAAGCTCGCCGTCTTCGTACCCGAGGACGCGTTCGACTCGGTGCGCCGCGCCCTCGCCGACGCCGGCGCCGGCCAAATTGGCGACTATGAGGCCTGTGCGTTCTCCGTCGAGGGCACCGGCTTCTTCAAGCCCGGCGAAGGCACCGATCCACACATTGGGGAGGCCGGCGGCGAGGCGGAGTCGGCGCAGGAGCGAAAATTGGAGGTGGAGGTGGCCCGCTGGCAATTGGGCGAGGTGATGGCGGCGCTGCAGGGCGCGCATCCGTACGAGGAGGTGGCCTATGACCTCTACCCGGTGAAGCAGAAAAACTCGCGCGCCGGGCTCGGCGCCGTCGGGACACTGGAGTCGCCGATGTCCCTTTCCGCCTTCCTCGACCGCGTGGCCACCCGGCTGGACGCCGACAGCCTCCGCTACGCGGGCAACGCCGACGCGACGGTCGAGCGGGTGGCCGTCTGCGGCGGCGCCGGCAGCGACTTCATCGACACCGCCCGCAGTGCCGGGGCCGACGCCTACGTCACCGCCGACGTGAAGTACCACGAGTTTTTCGACGTGCTCGACCGGAACGGCGCCCCCGACATGGCCCTCATCGACCCGGGCCACTACGAAACCGAAGCCCTCACCGAAGCGCTCCTCCGCGACTGGCTCACCGAGCGCTTCCCCGCCGCCGCCTGGCACCGCACCGACACGCGCACAAGTCCGATGAAGACGTTCGTCCCCTCCTAATCCTCACTCAAATATATCTTTGCACGAAATGGAAGAATCCCCAGACGGAGTCACGAACTTTTGTGCCGTGTCGAGGTAAATATCTAGTGGCGCTCATTCACGTTCGACCGACACCAATAAACAGTCCATATGCCGACGGCCAAAAAGAAGAAG
>CAZSBW010000312.1:0-4207 GCA_964604815.1 uncultured Salinivenus sp.
ATGCGCATTCAGCGACCCACCTTCCAGCGTCCCGAACCGCCGGCCCCGAACGGCTCCCCGACCCGCGTGGCCATCACCCTCGGCGACCCGAACGGCATCGGCCCCGAGGTCGTCCTCAAGAGCCTGCACGACCCGGGCCTCATGCCGTCCATGACGCCCGTCATCATTGGGTCGGCGCACGTGCTGCGCGTGCACGCCGACGTGCTCGGCTTCTCGGATCTCGACATTCACGTGGTGGACGAGGTGCCCGACGAGGTGCCCCCCGGCGACGTGGCCCTGCTGGACGTGGCCGACGATCCTGAGCCGCCCGTCACGTTCGGGGCCGTGACGGCTGACGGGGGGCGGCTGGCGATGCGGGCCGTTGAGCGGGCCGTCGACGCCTGTCTGGCGGGCACGGTTGACGCAATGGCGACCGCGCCCGTCTCGAAAGCGGCCATTCAGCAGGCCGGCTACGACGTGCCCGGCCACACTGAGTTCCTCGCGGATCGCACCGACAGCGCCAAACCGACGATGATGATGGTGGCCGGCGGGCTGCGCGTGGGGCTCGTGACCAGTCATACGCCCCTCTCGGCGGTGCCGGAGAAAGTGACCGAGGAGGCGATTCTCGAAAAGCTGCACGTTATCGACGATTCTCTGCGCAGGGACTTCGCAATTGACGACCCGAAGATGGCTGCACTGGGCCTCAACCCCCACGCTGGAGAGGCCGGGGCGTTCGGCCACGAGGAAGCGAACGTTATCAACCCGGCCCTGGACGCGGCCCGTCAGGAAGGATTGCGTGTCGAGGGGCCGATCGCCGCCGACGGCTTTTTCGGCACGCAGCTCGACGCGGGCTTCGATGCGGTGCTGGCGATGTACCACGACCAGGGTCTCGTCCCGTTCAAGGCCCTCGCCTTCAACCACGGCGTCAATTACACGGCGGGCCTCCCCATCGTGCGCACCTCCCCCGATCACGGCACGGCCCACGACATTGCCGGAAAGGGGATGGCCCTGCCCGGCAGCATGCGCAGCGCCCTGGAGGTGGCCGTGGCCGTGGCGCGCCACCGCCGGCAGACGGCAGAGGCGTCGGCCTAAGTAGACCCGCAGAAGTACGTTGGTTCAAAAGTCATCCCGAAAGGGTTTGAGGACATATTCTGAGCGACCAAGGCCATCTAGGAGGCCACGACCGAGCCAATCTGTGTGCGATTGCGAGATTATTCAGGGGATGTTATCGGTTTTCCACCGAAAGCGAAGAGCTGTTACGTAAAACCCCGCCACTTTCCTTGGCCTTGTGTCCATTTTTGTCTAGATACAAAAATGGACGAAAAAGATCACGGCGACGAAAGCATTCCACAAGGGATGGCGTCCGGCAATTAATCTCGCAAAGTCACAGAGATTGGCAGAGAAGAGGGAGTCGAAGAATCTCTTTGAGTCAGGCGGATGCCGCTCACAGCCCTCGTTTCCGCTACTCTTTGAAGAGATTCCTCGACTCTGGCAATCTCGGATTGCCTGCTCCGCTCCACTCGGAATGACGATTTTTAAAGTTGTTTTGCTGACCTACTTAGAATGAAACGCGGAGCTGTAGCTGCGCGACCGAGAAGGACCGTCGGAACAGTTGACGCAAACGTCGGAGGAACGCTCCCCTTGCAGTCGTGAAGCGCCTGGTGCGGTCTCAATCGGTCTCTTTGGGACCAGAAGCTCTCTTGGTAAAACGTAGCGAGCGGATATGCGGAAATGTCGCTCTTGAACGACCATTTCCGCTGAATTCGGAGAGATTCACTCCAAGAGCACTCGCACCAAAGGCATGACCTACGGCCCCTACGCAGCGCCTCGGCTTTGGCGATCTAGATCGCCTCGAATCAAGATCGCCTCGCTCGGAATGACTCTACCCCAAAAGGACTGCTTGATTCTGCACTGGGGAAAAACGACCTTCTCCAAACGTTCTATTGCCTGGCTTCTCCCTTCCGCTCCCCCTCTTCCGTGACCCAGTTGGGGACGAGCGCACGGAAATGCGCAGGACCAATTGCTCGGTGTCATGTGTGCAGAACCCTACAGCGTTCTGGCGGCGGGGTACGACCTCGTGATGGCCCACGTCGACTACGACCAGTGGGCCGCCTATCTCTTCGATCTGCTGCGCCGCCACGGCACGGACGTGGATACGGTGGTGGAACTCGGGGGCGGCACAGGGTCGCTTGCCCGTCGGCTCCAGCCCCTCGGCGACTATCGCTACCTACTTACCGACGGCTCGGCGGCCATGCTGGCCCGCGCCCGCACCAAGTTCAACGCGGACGCCTTGCCCATTCGGTGCGTGCAGGCGGACTTCACCAACGTCTCGCGCGACGACCTGGATCTCGCCGAACCGGTCGACGCGGTCATACTCGTCTACGACGGCCTAAACTACTTGCTCGAGACGGACGAGGTGGCGGCGCTCCTTCGATGCGTGCACGGCCTCCTGTCCCCCAATGGGGTCGCCGTCATTGACCAGAGCACGCCGGCCAACTCCGAGGAGCGCAACGACGGCTTTATAGACGAGGGGGCACGGCAGGGGTTTTCGTATGTGCGAGAAAGCCGGTACGACCCGGAGACCCGCCGGCACGAAACCGTCTTTTCCCTCACCGTTGACGGGGAGTCTCGGACGGAACGGCACGTGCAGCGAGCCTACACGCGAGACAAGATTCGGGCCCTGATTGCAGCGTCGCCGCTGCGGGTGGAGGCGTCTTACGATGAGTTCACCACCGCACCGGCCCATGATCAGAGCTACCGTGTGCACTGGGTCCTGCGCCGCCCGGCTGCGTGAGCCTCTTCCCCATTGTCGCCGGGTTCGGCGGGCGCCTTCTCTTCCCGAGCGCACATGCAACCGGTCTCGTTGGAATCAAGCGGTCTTTGCATCCGGCAGAACGAGCAGTTGTCCGAGAAGCGGCCCTTGATTGTCATTCTCAAGATGCGATTGTGCCATTCTCCTCCCAGTTTGATCATTCCCCGCCTGTCCGAGATCTTACACCGTTCTCCCTTCGGCCTTTGCACTGTATGGGCAAGGGACGGTCGGTTCAACAATCAGCCGTACAGTCTCCCCTTTTCCGACGGGGTGCCGTTTCGAGAAGAACCACGAACGCGCAGGGACAGGCATCCACATTGGACAAAGCGACACCCGCATGATCGATTTGAAAGACGTGTCGGTCTCCTTCCATCTCCCCAACGGACGGCACCGCACGGTGCTCGAAGACGTGTCTTTTCACCTCGGACGATCGGAGATGGCCTATCTGGTTGGGCCCACCGGCAGCGGAAAGAGCACAATTCTGCGACTTCTCTACATGGACCTGTTTCCGGATGAGGGGGTTGCCCAGATTGGAGACTACCGATCCGACCTCATCGACCACGACGACATCCCGTACCTCCGTCGCTCGATCGGGGTCGTCTTTCAGGACTTTCAGCTGCTGCCCGACCGCAGTGCCTACGAAAACGTGGCCTTCGCGCTCTACGCCACGGGCAATAAGCGGTCGGACGTTCGGAGCAAGGTCCTCAAGTCGCTGGCTCGGGTGGGCCTCAGCCACAAGCGCGACAGCTATCCCCACGAGCTGTCCGGGGGCGAACAGCAGCGCGTGGTCATCGCCCGGGCCATCGCCAACGACCCGTGGGTGCTGCTGGCCGACGAGCCGACCGGCAACCTCGACCCCGTGGTGGCCGACGAGATCCAGGAGCTTCTCGTGAGTCTCCACAAGCAGGGCATGACCCTCCTCACGGCCACGCACGACTACCGCCTCGTCAAGTCGTATCCGGCCCAGACCTACGCGCTCATGAACGGGCAGGTCGTTGAGATCGACCCGGAGACGCTGTAAAGAGGCGCCCCTTCTTCTACCAATGAACGTTGCGGGGCGACCTGCTCCGGGAACAGCGCCCTCATACCGTTTCCAGTTCGAAATGTCTGCTTGCGAAAGAAGAATGCTTACCTGGACGACCGTCTCCAGCATTCAGATACGATCGGATGGCTTCCCCGTCAGGACGGTGCCTCTGTCTCGTATGGCCCGTAGTGCCTCGCCGGTTCGTCGTGGCCGAAGAGGGTCGTTTGCACCCACTCGACTGCGTCGTTCTGGAGCATCGCCAGCGAGGGCACCATGAACATGAGCACGGCGGTGCCGAAGAGAATTCCCACGCCCAGGCTCACGGCCATCGGAATCAGGAACTGGGCCTGCACGCTCTGCTCGATGATGATGGGAAAGAGGCCGAGGAACGT
>CAZSBW010000313.1:0-4207 GCA_964604815.1 uncultured Salinivenus sp.
AAGGCCCATGACTCATGCTGGATTGGTGCACCCGTACAGGTCGACGGCGGTCTACGCAGAACGGGGGCTTGTCCCTACCGATCTCGTTCCCGCGGACTCAGCCTTCGCTGGGCGGCAAAATGTTGTCGAACTCGTAGGGCTCGACCCGTTTCCCGGCCCAGGCCGCCCAGCTTCCCTCGCCCACGCCCCCGAAGGCCCCGATCGAGCGCTGGAGCGTGACGAAGCGGTCGTCGGCCTCGTACACCCAGTGGTGATCGAGCAATTCAGGTGGGGGCGTCCGCCCGAGCATAAAGATCGTGACGCCCGCATACAGAAACGGCACGAACATGCATAGGCACCCGGCAATCGCGGGATACAGACTGAACCCGAGCGGGAGGAGGAGGCCCGCGACGGCGCCGATGCGGACGAGAGCGGAAGACACGCCCCAATAGTTGGCCAGGCCGCCGCAGATCCCCAGCAGTACCTGGTCGGTGCGGGAGCGGGAGAGGAAGTTGATCCGGTCCTTGTCCTCTCCTCGAACGAGTGCTTGTTCGTGGACTCGAGCATCCTTCTCGGCCAGCGTGTCCTCCCTGTCCTCGTAGCGGACCGTACCGGGCGGCTCGTACTCGTCCTGCATCCGCATCGCCTGCCGGAAGGAGTTCCCATCGAGGGTGACGTCGTCCACGTCAAGCCGCCGAGAGAGTCGAAACGTACCGCCGGCCTCCCTGGCTCGTACGCGAGCACCAGCTTGTCTTGCCCATTCTCAAGCTCCCACAGCTTGGCGGGCCGCCCCACGTAGGGCATCTCCTTGTAGTTGGTGACCGTCCCCATCCGCATCCCGTAATCCACCAGGAAGCCCTCGCGGAGATCCTCCAGCGAAAAGCGAGCAGTCGGCTCGTCCGACATCGACAGGTAGGCCCCGTTCGCTGCACGAGTTCTCGTCGTGAGGGAGTGCGTCTCGGATTGGGTGCCTCTCGGCGCGCACGTGTTTAGCGACCGCCAGCTTCGCGTTGAGCGTCTGCCACACAGCCCGAACGACGTTCTGTCAACCGACGAAGACGACCCGGGAAGCGCCGTTGGACGCCAACGGCGCCCCACGAGGCCAGATTGATCGGCATCGCTAAACAGATCCCTCGACGCCCAACCCTCAACCCACTAAGGAACTATCTCAAAACCACCGGCACGTCATTCCGGACTTGATCCGGAATCTCTCAGATGCGAGCACTGCTCGTTTTCGTGAAGATCCTGAATCAAGTTCAGGATGACTTCCAGTTTTGAGATAGTTCCTAACGCATACCCGAACGCTATTCACTGTCGAGCTCCGCCTTCAGTTGTTCGAGTTCCTCGTCGGTGCCGGTACTCTCGGCCTCGTCGAGCACGTCGTCAATCTCCTCGTCGACGCCCTTGCTCTCTTCGGCCATCTCACCGTAGGCGTCGGCCATGTCTTCCTCCTTCGCGACTTCCTCCTTCATGCGCTCCATCATCGCGATGGTGCCGTCGCTGTCGCTCTGGGCCAGCTGCTTGTTGACCTTTTTCGTGGCGGAGGCCGCCTTCGAACGGGCCTGCAGCGTGGTGAGCTCGTTCTCGTACTGGCTGATCTTCTGCCCCAGATCGCTCACCTTCTGCTGCAGCTGGTCGGCCTGCTTCTTCTGCTTCTCGTAGCTGGCCCGAAGCTGCTCGGCTTCGCTCTGGGCCTGTTTCTTCTCGGTGAGGGCCTTGCTGGCCAGCCGGTCGGCCTTGTCGGAATCGATCTCGCCGGCCTTGCCCTTCTTGACCAGCTTCTTGGCGTCCTTCTCGTACTTCTCGGCCCGGTTCTCGGCCTCGTTCATGTCGCGCTCCAGCTTGTTGACGACCGACTTCGTCTCCGCGAGCGCTTCTTTTGCCTCGCGCAGGTCGCTTTTCAGGTCGCGGATGCCCTGCTTGAGCATCTTTTCGGGATTCTCCGCCGCGTCCATGGCGGAATGGGCTTCGGATTTAAACAGGTTGATGGCTCGTTTAAACAGACTCATAACGGTTGGAAATTGGTCGGTGAATGGTCAAAGACCGAACTGAATCTCGAATGGCGTTTTGCGTTGGGCGTTCTGCGTTAAGCGTTCTGTGATCCTTCCTTTGCTCAATGTCTAACGCTCAACCCTTACCGCATGAACGCTCAACGAACTAATCGAGGCTGCGGCGCAGGTCGATGAGCTCGTCCCCGTACTCCTCCAGCCCCAGGTGCAGCGCGTTGATCGTTCCGCGCAGCTCCTCCTGATCGAGGGTCGCCAGGCGCAGCGTGTCGCGAAAGCGCACCTGCGTCCCGTCGTCGTTAAGCATAAAGGCCCCGTGGACGAGCGTACCGTTCATCTGGAGCAGGCGCTCGTAGAGATGAATCGCGTCTGCGCCGTCCGGCACGGCCATGATGGCCTGCTGAATTTCGACAATCGGGTCCTCACAGTCGATGACCATGTTGGTGATGTCCCGCTCCTCGTTCTCAACGACGAGGATTCCCTCCTCGGGCTTCTTCTCATCGATGATGAGCCCGATGTCGGTCACCCAGTTGCAGACGGTCTGAAAGACCTCGATCTCTCGTTCGGTTCGCGTGGCTTCCATGATGCAAAGTGATTTGATGAGTGAGGGTACGAAGAGAAGAATTGCTTCTCTTCCAATGTCTCGTTGACGGAGCAGACAATCAATTGGACGCGTCGTCGAGATACTCCATGATTCGATCGTGGGCTCGATTGAGCCGCTTCGATACCGTGCCTGCAATGTCCCGCTTTTCGTCGTCGTTTTCGAAGCGGTCCTGGTGGTACTTCTTCATCAGGCGCCGGTAGCTCGTCTTCACTGTCTCGCGGTCGCTGCCCACCGGCACCTCCAGCGCCCGGTACGCCGTCGCCACGTCGGGGGGCACGTCAGAAGAGGCCGCATCCGAAGCGGTGGTCCCCGACGCAGTCGAATCCGAAGACGCGGGGTCACTCGCCTCGAACGACGGGTCCACCGGGTCGTCGAGCGGATCCTCGCGCAAAGAATCGAGGTGAGCCTGAAGGATGCGTTTGAGTCGCCGCGTTAGGGACATCGTGCACTGATGATACGACCCATCAAATAACGAGTATGCTCTCTCTATTCACGGGCGCACTTTTCAAGAGTTGCGCCCTCTTGTCAAAATTCGTCGGGGGTGCGCCCCCTTCGTATAGGAAGCTGCACCGTCGGCTCCGGCGGCCTGCTGCACGACCCTACTGATCCGTGCACGGGTAGTTACACAATGTTCTCCGTGCGAAGAAGGAGATCTCAAATCCTGGAAATCTCTGTGACTTTGCGAGATTAATCGCCGGACGCCGCCCAGGGGAAGAGTGCCCCGAAGGAACGACAGAAAGCCCCCTCCGGCCTCGAAGAAACGGCCGCCCGGACGCCTGTCGGAGCGAAGCGACCGAAATTTCTCATGTCCGAGCGCCAGTGAGTTTGAGAAATTTCAGCGGAGCGTAGACAGGCGTCAGGCCGTTTCTTCACAGCCGTGATCTTTTTCGTCCATTTTTGGATCCAGCCAAAAATGGACACCAGGCCAAGAAAAGTGGCAGGATTCCATGAAACAACTCCCTGCTATCGATGGAAAACCGATAACATCCCGTGGATAATCTCGCAACTCCACAAGATCGGTGGAACCCATTCACGTATCAGTAAGCGTCCGCAGAAAGAGCCTGTGTTCATTCCTACGACTCGGCAGCGGGGAGAATGTTGTCGAACTCGTAGGGCGCCACCCTCTCCCCCACGTAGGCGTCCCAGTCGCTAGACGCGCGGCAGTCGGTGGCTCCCTCGCACCGGAGGGCCACGAACCGATCGTCTCGCTCGTACACCCAAAAGTGATTGAGACCGGCCTCTTGGGAGGGAGCCTCCAACGGAATGAGGGAGTAGAGCACGACGTACAAGAGAAATCCCAGAATGAACGCGGGAGGGACCGCGTTGAGTATGATAAACAGAACCCGGTAAGCAGTTGCCCTTCGTCCCCCGAACAACCTGACGATGCCATATATGATTGCCCCATTCAGGACGAGAGGCAAAAGAACCAAAGCAAGTAGCGAAACCCAACACCCCCAGTCCTCGCTTGACTCCGCATATTCGGCGATCCCACCGATGACTCCCGCAATCCAGCGGTCCTCTCGGGAGCGGGTAAGAAATTTCTCCTCTTCCCGTTCTTCAATACGAGCATCCTTCTCGGCGATCGTGTACTCGTCGCCGTTGTAGTCGATGGTAGCGG
>CAZSBW010000314.1:0-4201 GCA_964604815.1 uncultured Salinivenus sp.
TCCTTGGTCCGCTCCCGCACCGACACGAACATGATGTTCATGACCCCGATGCCGCCCACGATCAGGGCAAGACCGGTAAGAAAGAGGCCGACGCCGTAGATCCCGACCTTTACACTGGTAAAATTGCTCCGAATCTGCTGCTGGTCGATGATGGCGAAGTTTTTGTCTTCGCCCGGCGCCACCTCACGGGCCGCCCGCAGAACGCCGATGAGTTCATCCCGGGCTCGGTCGAGCGTCACCGAGGGAACCACCTTCGTCATGATCATCACGTCGCGCGTCCGGCTGACGCCGAACAGCTCCCTGAACGTGCTGAAGGGAATGATGACGCGCTCGTCGGGCGAGGGGGCCGAGAACATGGTGTCGCCCTTCCGCTTTTGAACCCCGATGACCTTGCAGGAAGCGTTGCCGAGCTTGATCGTTTTGCCGAGCGGAGTAGCGACGGGAAAAAGGTCGTCGGCGACGGTGGCCCCGATCACACACACGTTGCGTGCGCCGCGTTCGTCGGTCTGCGTGAGAAAGCGTCCTTGTGCGAGCTCCACGTCCCGGATGGACCCGTAGGCCGGCGTGGAGCCGGTAATGTCCTCGGGCTCCATCTCCCGATCCTCGTACGTTAGCGTCCGATTCGCGTCGGCAAGTGGAGCCACGGCCTCGGCAAACTGGGCCCGCTCCTGAATGACGGGAACGAGGCTCGGGCGAATGGGCGGCCGGTTGCGGTAGCGCCACCACTCCCCCCGTGCGTTGTTGGGGGTGCGGTTGACGTAGAGTACGTCGGAGCCGATTCGTGAAAGCGCCGTCTCGAACTCCTGGTCGAGGCCGTTGATGACAGTGGCCATCAGCGTAACGGCCGTGATGCCGATGATGACACCCAGGGTGGTGAGGGCCGAGCGCATCCGGTTGGCCCAGATGGCCTGAACGGCAATGCGCAGGCCCTCTACAATGTCGAAGAAGAAACGACGCACGGCGCGAGGCTGGCTTGACTCGGAAAATCAGTGTGACGTCTGCCCCCTCTCCGGAACGAGTGCTACAGGATCGTGCCCGTCTGGAGCGATGGAGTAGACAGCCCGATCACAGAAGGCGTTGCATGGCGTGTTGGCGCGGGTTGAAATGCGAGCCTGGGATGATTGATGCCCGCCAATCGACGAGTCGACGACATCAGTGGACGAATCGAGGGATCGACCGGACGAATGACCATGGCGCGGCGCTCTTCCTCTACGTTCTTCCGGAGCCGCTCGCGATCGAGCGAGAACTGAATGTGGACGATGGCTCCGTTCCGTTGGATTTCGATCTCGTCGAGCAGGTCGCGGTGCCGATCGTCGAGATCCTCACGCGAGAGCTTCGCGACGGCCACGGCCCCCTCGGCCACGTCTACCACGCTCGACGCACTGGCGTTGTCGCGCATCGTGAGGTACACCTCTCCAGTCATTTCCGTGTCGGTGAGGGTGACCGAGATGGCCTGCTCGCGGAGGCGCTTCCTCAACCGCTTCACTTCCTCGCCGGCGTCCTCCTCAAACGAGGAGGCGTTAACTTTGGAAAGCCCCAGCATCCGATCGGTCCATTCAGCGAGGGCGTGCTGCAGGCCGGCCTGGCTGACCTGCGGCGTGCCGTTCGAGTGCCCCGATTCGCTCGCAGACGACGAGTCCTGAAGTGCCGTCTCGACCACGTCTCGTCCCACGAGCCACGCGGTACTTCCGTGTCCCACGCGCTTCACGAGCGTCATGTAGGCCTCGTTGGCCCCAAATCCCGCCTGCTCCTTCGACTTGTGCCGATCTACCATCGCGGTTGTGCGCTCCGCATCCGTCGCCACGGCCATCATGCCTTTGTCCACGAAAGCCACCGAGAGGGTGTCCTTCGGCCCTGCGTCCGCCGTCCCGAACGTGAGGCGATAGCGGGGAACCTCGCGGTACGTCGAGACGCGTTCGCCCGCGTTCGGCGCTTCCGCAAGGTACCGATCCACCTGCTCAGTCGTCAGGTTCGCAAACAAGACGGCGCTGAACGCATCCGTGCTGCCGATCGCTCCATAGGCCGCCTGCACGTCCGTTTTTAGATCGAGCCCGGTGGCGTCCAGAAAGGCACGCAGCTGTGGATGGTCCGTCTGACGCAGGCTGTCGGTCAGGTTCTTGCCGCTCAGGTCGTCGAGGTGGCGCAGGGCCGTTTCGACGTCGACCATGCCCACGTAGCGGGGCGTCTCCGGCAGCAGGGCGGCGGCCCGTCGGGTCTCGGCCGGAATCTGGTCGGTCATGCTCATGTACGGTTCGCACCCGACCAGCCCCAGGGCGGCAAGGGCGATGAGAAGCATCCAAAACGAAGGTCGGCCAGCAGACATGGTGGGAGGAACGTTGTGACGGAAAAGACGGGCTCCGGATTGTCACGCGCCCCTCTCTACGCCCGCCCCTGCCGTGAGATGCCCGCCGTGCGACGAGCTGGCCGTTCGGTACGATGAATCGCCCAAGCGCACCCGCTGCACCTGCGCCTTCCCTCAACCCAGCCGGCGATCCCCGCTGTTCGCTTCGAAAGCCACCTACCCGCCCGATTCGATCAGTGCCTCCACGTTCTCGCTGTAGCCGCGACTCGTTTTCAGGGGCGTGCCGGCAGCCATGATGAGCCGGTAGGTGCCGTGATCCAGCGGGCGGAGCTCTTCCACGTAGTCGGTGTTCACGATGTAGGAGCGATGGACGCGGAGGAAGCGGTCCGGGTCGAGTCGCTTCTCGAGTTCTTTCATCGTTTTCCGAACGAGGTGGGTCTCCTCCCCGTCGTGGAGGGCCACGTAGTCTCCCTCCGACTCGATCCACTGCACGTCCGCCGCGTCGACGAAATAGATGCGCTTTCGATTCCGGATGGTAAACCGTTCGATGGGCGGCGCGGACTCGTCCTCGTCGTCCTCCTCCTCGGCGTACTGCTTCAGGAGCCCGCGGAGTTGTTCGTTCAGCGCGTTCACCTCGGCCTGTTGGAGCTGTGTGCGGGCCCGGTCCAGAGCCTCCTCAAAGCGCTCCTCGTCGATCGGCTTCAGGAGGTAATCGAGCGCCTGGGCCTCGAAGGCGTCAAGAGCGTATTCGTCGTAGGCCGTAATGAAGATGGTGAGGGGCATCTGGTCGACGCCGACCTCGCGCACCACCTCCAGCCCCGTCATCTCCGGCATCTGCACGTCGAGAAAGACGAGGGCGGGCTCGTGCTCCCGAATTTTCCGGACGGCTTGAGGCCCGTCGGCCGCCTCGTCCACCACGGTCACGTCCTCGACCGGATCGACCAGCTGGGCAACCCCTTTGCGGGCCAGGGGTTCGTCGTCGACGATGAGGGCGCGGATCGTATCGGGCATGGAACGTTGGTTTGAGGTTCGAGGGAAGAAGGCAGCCGCGTCGGGACGGCTTGCCACTGATGGTCAGCCGAGCCGAAGGTGACGGGGTACGCATTAGACACATTGATTTGAATGTTGCTCCGATGGCCTGAATGCGGCCCGCTCAGCATCTGCTCGACGCGGAAAACGGGACGCCCCCCACCACGGCGGCACCGTCTGTTCACGAAGACCGGTTGGGGATTGGCAGCTGCCGGAACAGTATTTACGAAAGGAGAATCCGGATTGTCTCTTCATTCGGGTGCAGGGACGGCGGCCGCGTCCTCCGCCTCCAGTGCCGTGGCGTCCGGATCCGTAGGGATGCGGATCGTGACGCGGGCGCCCCCCTCGGCAGCGGTGCCGAGCTCGAAGGCGTGTTGGTTCCCGTAGAGGGTCTCAAGACGGCGCATCGTATTCGAGAGGCCCACGCCGTCGTCGTCCGTTACGGCCTCGGGATCGGAGGCCGGGAAGCCGGGGCCGCTGTCGGCGACGGTGAGCTCGATCTGTTCCGGGTCCGTGCCGGGGACGGGGGCGGCCGTCACGCGCACCACGCCGGCCTCGGCGTGAGGGGCAATGCCGTGGCGGACGGCGTTCTCGACGAGGGGCTGCAGGAGGAGGTACGGCACCGGCACCTCGCTCACGGCCGGGTCCACGTCAATTTCGACCTGCAGACGATCCCCGAATCGCACCTGTTCGATCTCCAGGTAGCGCTCCACCAAGTCCATCTCCTCGCGCAGGGGCACCATCTGCACGTCGGCCCCCTTGAACGTAGCGCGCAGCAGGTCGCTCAAGAGGCGCAGCGTGCGGCCGGCTTTGTCCGTTTCGCCGCCCCGCACCAGCACGGCGATGGCGTTGAGCGTGTTGAACAGAAAG
>CAZSBW010000315.1:0-4184 GCA_964604815.1 uncultured Salinivenus sp.
CACCCGGCGTCATGAGGACCGGTACCTCCTGCTCTTGCTCATCATCGTCAATTTCATCCAATGGCGTGCAGGCGACGACCATGGCCAAGACCGTCATCAACATCATTCCAGCGGCGAGACACACCCGGCGCCGTGGGTAAACCCGGACGATTCCTCCGATAAGGGCAACCAGTATACCGAGGAGTCCCCCCCAGAACAGGAGTCCGTTCCCGCCGCCCCACCCGTCCGGCTGCACGGCACCGGGGGCCACGCTACCCGCGACGCGACATCCCTCCTCGCACTGGCCGGAAGTTTTTTTACTGATGTTCTTCTGCGCCCAGTTGGCCGTGCTGAGATTATAGGCGTTCATCATCTGGGACAAGTCCTGGTTCGTGGAGATGTTTTCCACACGCTGCCGGTCCCAGTCTCCCTGACTCAGATTATCGGGGAGGATGTACGCCCGAACGCATGGGTGGTGGGACAGTCCGGAAGGGACCTGCGACCACATTTTCGACGTGACGGTTCTCGAACCGTTATCTGGCACCGACGTCTGCTGCAGGTCAATAAACCGCCAGTTCATCGGATTTGCGCCGTGATCGGCCCACAGGTAGAGGACGTTCCGGTTCAGGGCCACGTTCCGCGAGTTTTGGATGGTCGCCTCAAGCTTCAACTCACAAGGCCCGTTCGGGTAGTATTCGTAGGTGGTCATTTCTCCGCACTGCAAGGCCTCGATGGCCTCGCTATTCCAATACACCTCATCGCGCGAGATCGTCACGTCCCCCGACATCGTCGACCACACTCCGACCCCCCAGTTGTTGGGCGCGTGAAATTTGTCCGAGCAGTTGGCCCTCGGGTTTGCTCCTTGATTTCCGCTCGGCAGTGATTGGGGAAAGGAGGCTACGAACGTGTCGGGGCCCGATCCGGGCAGCATATTCGTTCCTTGCTCATCGACGACGGCCAACCCAATCCCGATGTCGGAGCTCGGGTTTCCGAGAGCCTGAACGGGAATACGCATCTCGGCGACGTACCCGGGCCCGTTTCCTCTGGGTTGAACTGCCGCCTTCAAGTTTGTGGGGGTGCTCGCCGGCGTAAACGGCTTGACTGAGCAGTTGGGTGGAATTGAACTCGCGGGTTTTCCCCAGTCGAGCGTCGACCGCAGTTGGCTCGACGATTGCTGCGATCTCCACTCGTGCTGCAATTTCAGCCGGTAGTCTTTCCCGATCTTGCCGCTGTTGGTGGAGAGGTCGCTTCCGCCTCCCTGATCGGGGTCGAAGTATACGTAAACGTCCTCCTTCGTCCCTTTCGTCGACTGGTCAGGCACCTCAAACAGAAGGCCGATGTATTCCGTCCCGCCATCGGTGTAGCGCATCGACCGTACCGTGATGTCGTATTTTGAACCGCTGATCGGTTGCACCTGATCGAGGCATCCGCTCGTTCTTGACGAAAACGTTCCGGCCATGGACCACTCGTTGGCTCCCTGCGCCCCGTTGACGGTGATCGCGACCGATCCTTTATCCTGCAGATCGAGTTCGCAGGGACCAGCGGTTGCAGGAAGGGTTGCTGCCACGCCAATCGCGGCAAGAAATGCGAGAAGGAGCCCGAAGCGTTCGCTTGGAGAACTGAGCATAGCAGTACAGGTGAGAATTGAAAGGTCATTACGAAGAGGAAGTGCATTCGATCCCCCGCAATCATCTGAGAGATCGATCGTCCATCATCCAGAGGAGGTGGCTTCGAGGTGAAGGGCGCCGGTATCTCCGCTAGAGTCGAGGATCGGCGCCTCGAATCGGAAGTTGACGGTCGCCTTTCGGGACGCCGTCGACGGCACGCCAATCGAGAGCCGGTACTGCGCGGTTTTCCCGTCTAAGAATGTCTCTGTCTTCGACACTTTTCCGTCTTCTGCTTGGGTGAGGTAGGAGTTGCTTCTGTAGAGAGCCATTGGCCAGTCCTCGACGCTCCCCTCAGCACCCGACGGAATGGAGACTGTGCCGATTACGTCTACGTCCGCCTCCGTTGGGGCTTCGCTCGCCGTAAACGTCACGTCTACGCGAATGCCGAGAGGGGCGTCCACCGGGATTTTGTAGAGAGGCGTTCTCGACTGGGGCGCCGAGCTGTCTGGGGTGTACTCTTCGTCGGTGTCTTGATTTCGAACCCGAAGATTCGTGACCTCGATCTTGTGCGTAGTCGGGGTGCCGGTACTGCTCTCAATCGGGAGCTCAAGTGTCTCTTTCATCGACCGGTCGTTGGGCGCCGGGACCTCGGCTCGTACGGTGAGCGTCGCCTCCTCGTCGGTCGACGCTCCATCCGGCGGCGTGACCTCGACGGTAATTGTTTCGGTGACGCCGCTCTCGAGGGTTACATCGGTGACCGTCTGGTCGTCGGCGTCGAAGATGGTTGTGCTGCCCCTCCAGTCGCCGGTGTCCGCTTGCGCCGTTGCCGACAGGTTGAACGTGAGCGTCTGGTCGGTGCCATTTTCCAGATCGAACTCGTACCGGAAGGACGACGGCGCACCTTCCGTTCCGGGGGGCACCAAGTTGTCTCCGTCCGGGCTCCCGACGTGGCGAAGGTCCGTCGGCCCCGTCGCAATCGTGTCGCCGATCCACTGACCGACGTACTCATTTACGGCGGCCTGCGCGTCGATGGCGGCCACGAGGTCGCGGTCGTCGAGGGCATCTCGGAGCGTCGTCTTTCCATTCGTGTTATCGGTGTCTCGGAGCCGCGACTCGACGTCCGCTGCGAAGCGCTGACGCGGGTCGTCGTCACTGATTCCCTCGATGGAGTCGGTGAACTTCTCGACCACGCGAACCTGTGCGTCGTAGAACTGCTCGAAGGCACGAATCGTCCCGTTTACGTCGCTGCCCCCGGCCGTGGAGGCGGCACTCCGGCTCGCGGCGTCCAGCAGGTCGCGGAGGACACCCCGAATGGTCGTCAGCGCCGTTATGGAGACACTCTCGTCCAGCTCGGCCGGCTCGAAGGCCCGGGCCTCCAGGATGCTGCGATACACCGACCGCGCCGTTTCGAAGGCGAGCGTCGCGCCGTCGCTGGTCGACGACGCCCCGACGTCGCGGTGCGCGTATACGAGGACCCGGCGATCGAAGAGATCCGACGGGTCGGTGTCCGGCGCCGAGCCTGCCCGAAATCGCATCAGGTTCGGCCGAGCGTTCAGGTCGACCGGTGGATAGGACAGCGACCGGTGCAGCAGGTCAATAATCGGCCCTGGCCGTTTACTCCCGGTCGTACCGCGCGAGTAGCGCTCCAGAAACCGGTCGGGATCCACCCCTGTCGGGGCGTCGATCTGGAACGCTTCGACCATTCCGGCCGGGGGAACGAATCGCACGTAGTTGTCGAGGCGGATCTCGCGGGGATTCGAGTGCGACGCCACAATCTTTCCAAGGTGGTCGACGAACTGAAGGTACCGCTCCAGCCGCCGATCGGAGAGCGCAGCACCGCGCTCCGTGTCGGTTGGCGGGCGGACGACGGTTCGTGCCGCCCACACGTCGACGAACTCGATCTGATCGGAGGCCCAGTAGACCAAACCAACCGGAACGGCGTGGGACCCAGCGACCTCGTGCATCGACAGCCTGGGCCGCTGGCTTGCCCTTGCAGCAGCCGACGGGCCAGCGGCACTCGATGACACCGATCCACGCAGGAGGACGTGTGCCCACAGGTTGCGGAGTCGGGAGACCGAGGCAGGGTCGGGACGCTCCCCCGATGCACGAGCGCTTTCCACGTCTTCAACCAGGGCCTGAATGCGTCCCTTGAGCGAGGCGTCAATGGACTCTGTCGTGCTGGTATCGAGAGACACCAGTCGCATCCGCGCGCCTTCGACGTGACGCTTGACCCCACATTCCCCTGCCCTTCCGTCTCCACCAAGACTCGTTCTTGGGGTGCGCCCCTCCGGCGTCGAGGCTAACTCGGCGACGAGCAGGTACGCCCCGGTGCCGGTGGTAATAGTGGCCGACTGCACCGCACAGTCCTCAAAGGCCCCCTTCGTTCCCGTCGTCTTCTCGCGCTCGATGCTGGAGACAACCGACACCTCGGTCGTCTGCGGAAGCTCGACCACCTGCCCGCTCGGGGCCAGACCGAGCCCGGACTCGACCGTCACCGTCTCGTCGCTCTTCTTCCGCACGAACAGGCCGTCGAGGACGCCGGTCCCAAGCGCGCGGCCCAGTCGCTTGCGCTCGGTGGCGTTGGCATCCTGCTCGGTC
>CAZSBW010000316.1:0-4131 GCA_964604815.1 uncultured Salinivenus sp.
AAGCCGAGCTGCTCGCCGGCCTCTACGGCGGGGCGGGACAGCACGATGCGTTCTACCCTGTGATCGTTGAGGGCTGCCACGGCCATGGCGACGGCGACGTAGGTTTTGCCCGTGCCGGCGGGCCCGATGGCGAAGACCACGTCGTTCGACTGGGCCGACGAAACGAGACGCTGCTGGTTCGGCGACCGGGGTTTGATGACCTCCCCGTCGGGCGTGAAGAGGATGGCGTCGGCGTCGTCGGTGTCGGCCGTCGTTGCGGAGGCATCCTCGGAGTCGAAGAGGGCGAGAACTGTCTCGACGTCGTCCTCCGTGAGGGTGTCGTTGCGGTTGAGCAGGACCACCATTTCGTTGAAGACACGCTCGACCTTCTCGATGTTCTCCGGATCGCCCTGGAGGTGAATTTCGGTTCCGCGGGCGGTGATGTGCGTGTCCGGAAAGGCTTCTTCGATCTTCCGGAGGTACACGTCGTTGAAGCCGAAGAGGAGAAGCGGATCGGCACCTTCGATGCTGAGTTGTTTTTCGGGCAACGGTTTGAGGGGTTGTCCAAAAGGCCGTGAAACCGAGGTCAATCCGAAAAGAGAACGGAGTACCCTCGTTTTTTTGTCTATACTCCCGTGCACTTGGATCGTGCCGAAGAAACGAAATCAAACGTCCAATCGGAACCGCATCCCATGAGTCCCTCGCTCGTTCTGGAATTCACCAAAATGCACGGGGCTGGGAACGATTTTCTCGTGATTGACAACCGCTGGTACCGGTTCGCCGACGGGGAGCTGGCCGACCTTGCGGCGACGTGGTGCCCCCGCCGGTACGGCGTAGGGGCCGACGGGCTCCTCGCGCTCGACGAGGCGGAGAGCGACGACGCGGCGTACCGCATGCGCTACGTCAACGCCGACGGGTCGTGGGCCACGATGTGCGGCAACGGGGCGCGGTGCCTGGCCCGGTTTGCCCTGCAGTCGGGCTTCGAGGGTCCTGAACTGGCCTTCGAGACGGACGCCGGGCGCTACTACGCGGCGGTGTCGGAAGAGGAGCCCGACCGCGTCCGGCTCTTCGTCCCGCCGCCCAGGTCGCTCGATCTCGATCTGAGAGTAGACCCCGACACGCCTGCGCCCGTGCATTTCATCCACACCGGCACCGAGCATCTCGTCACGTTCGTGCCGGACCTCGACGCGGTGCCCGTCGAGGAATGGGCGCCTCCGCTCCGGAACGACGCTCGCGTGCAGCCCGAAGGAGCAAACGTGAACTTCGTGGCGGTGGACGCGGACGACGCGCTCCGCGTGCGGACCTACGAGAAGGGGGTGGAAGGGGAGACGCTCTCGTGCGGCACGGGCGTGCTGGCCGCCGCGGCCGCGGCCGAGGCCACCGATCGCGTCTCCGACGATCCGGTGACGGTTTACACGCAGGGAGGCACCCTCACTGTAGGCACCGCCACGACGAGCCGAGGCGAGAACCGATACCTCGAAGGCCCGGTCGTCACGGTCTTTCGGGGCTCCCTCAACCTAAGCTGAGGGACAGGCACCCCTTCGGTTGGAAGGGAAAGAGGGGGCCCCGTGCGCGGCGGCGCGATTACTGGAACTGGCTGCGCTGGTCCTCAATGGCGGCGTCCTCCTTCAGGGCCGCGATCCACTGCGACGACACCTCCTTCTGCTTCTGCTTCAGAAGTTGCTGGCGGATCTGCCGGCGCTTCGAGGCCGTGAGCGCCGGTGGGTCCTGCATCGTTTTCACCTGAACGACGAACGCCGCATTCTCGCCTTCTACGACGCTAGACGTTTCGCCTTCGTCCAAGCCGAACACGGTCCCGGCGAACGTCGGATCTTGCCCAACGCCGGGAACCGTCTCCGTTGAGAAAGTCACGCTTGATTTCGAGCGCATCTTCGTACCGAGCACCTGCGGCAACTGTTGAAAGCCGGTCTGTTGGAGGGCCGTGCGCATGCGGCGCGTCAGGACCGCTTTCTTCTTCTTCAGCTCTACGCGCGGTCGGATCTGACTCTTCACCTCCTCGAAGGGGCGATAGCCCTCGGGTTTCACGTTGGTCACCTTCAGCAGAGCAAACTTGTCGTCGAGCTCAATCGCGTCGCTAATGTCGCCGGTTTCCGCGGTTTCCATGAACGAGGAGAACGCCCGGCTCTGTCCGATGCCCGGGATGGATTCTTGGTCGGCCTCGGCCTGCACGGTCTGAACCGTCAAGCCCTGATTCTTGGCCTCATTCACGAATGCGTCCGTTTCGCTGTCGTCCGAAAGGAAGGAGAGGAAGGAATTGTCTCGGTTCTCTCGTGTGTAGAATCGAACGTCTTTCAGCGTATTCTCCCGCTCGGTGAGCGTATTCTGACTCGGGGTCAGGCGAAACGCGAGGTCCGCGATCTGGACGGCGGTCGACGTTTTCTCGTGGACGCGAATCAAGTGGTACCCGAACTCCGACTTCACCGGGCCCACGAGGTCGCCGGCAGAGGCGTTGAAGGCGGCTTCTTCGAAGCGATCGGCCATGGTGCCGCGCCCAAACCAACCAAGGTCGCCGCCGTCGGAGGCGGACTGATCCTGTGAGTGCCGGCGGGCCATCTGGGCGAAGCTCGCCGCTCCGGACTCAATGCTGTCGCGGATCGATTGCAGCCGCTGCCGGAGCTGAGGGGCCTCCTGGTTGGACTTGAGGAGAATGTGCGAGGCGTGGGCGAAGTCGTTCTCGGCCGGTTTCGTGTCTCGAATTTTTACGAGGTGCGCGAGGCCGCTCCCGGACACGGGACCGACTATGCGGCCCGGCGTGGGATCGGCGTACACAGCATCTGCGACAGGCTCGTCCATCTGGGTCGGCGTCTGATAGTCGGAGCTAAAGGCCCGCTCGGACGAGTTGCGGGCCAGGAAGAGGGAATCGTCCTCTGCATCGGCAAACTGAGTGCGGTTTCGCTTTAAGTCCTTAAACACAAGGCTCGTGTCCTGGGCGGTAGGGGTTTTCGGGAGCGTGACGTATTGAAGTGTAAGGGTCTTCTTGCGCTTGAAGTCCTCCTTGTTTTCGTCGTAGTACGAACGGAGGTCGGACTCGCTCACGGAGATCGAGTCGTCGGGCACGGAGGCGTACCGGAGCGCCACGTACTGCACCGATGCGCTTGTATTTTGGCGCCTGTGGTACTCTTGAATGTCCTCTTCGGAGACGAGGATGGTGGACTGCACGAGCGAGTTCATTTTCTGCTGCCGCCGCTGCCGCCGCAGAACCTGTTCGAGCTTCAACCAGCGCTCCTTCATCCGTGGGTTTTGGGCCATGTTGTTGAGCAACTGGTAATTGATCTGGCCCGTGGAGTCGGCAAACTGGCGGCGGATAAGGGGGTGCGGGTTTTCTCCAAACACCATCTCCTCAACCTCGGCGTCGGTAACGGTAACGCCCAGTCGCTCCATCTCCTGCTTCAGCAGCGTCGTGTTGATGAGTTGATCGTAGGCCCGCTGCCGGATCATCTCGTCCATGCGCGTCGTCATGTCGCCTTCCATCTGCTGCTGGAAGCGTTGGCGCTGTCGCTCGACGGCGTTGTTGTATTCGTCGTTGCTGATCGACTTGCCGTTCACGGTCGCCACGTTCTGGCTCGGGCGGTTCATGGCGTCGAAGACGTTGGAGTCCTGGAGCGTCCAGATGATGCCGAAGGAAAGCACCAGGATCCAGAGAATGACTCCGGTGTTTTCCCGGAGTGTGTTCATTGCACCCATAAATCGGGAGGAGGTCGTTTGTGAAGAAGTTCGCTCGCGCTAGTGATGCGTCAAGGAGTCGACGTCGGGGAGCGCGTCGACACGAGGACTGTGTTCAGGCCGTCGGAGCGGCATTCAGATCAGGGGGACGATCTAACAAATGCCACCTTCGGCTTGACTGACCGCTACTGACGCACTTTCTCCTGTACTTTTGATCCGGTCCTTTTGTTCGGGTGAAGTTCCTGTGAGTGAAGGCCGCCGTTCGTGGCAATTTGGGATCAGCGACGAACGTTCGCCCGCTGCGGTTCGTCCGGGTGAGTCGTGATGGGCGTGAGCGTGTAGGGGGGAGGTTGGAGGCTTTGAATTGGGAGCAACCCACTTCCGAGAGCAAGATTCGGCTGTCGCAGCGGGGGGCGGAGAAGCTTCCGCCGAAGAAGGCGGCACTTTTGCCCCCGAGAGCCCATTTTA
>CAZSBW010000317.1:0-4117 GCA_964604815.1 uncultured Salinivenus sp.
TCGCAGCGGGCGGTCGTGGTGCTGGAGGGGACGGCGCGCGACCTGGCGGACAGCGACATGCGCCGGGAGGCCCTCCAGGGCGCCCTCGTCACGCTGACGCTCAAGCTGGACCTGTCGCTCCTCCGGGCCAAGACGCCCAGCGAAACAGCGCGACTCCTCCTCTACGCCGCCCGGCAGATGCGGCGGACACAGGACGGGGCGGTGCCGCGAGGGTCCGGCGGCACGCGGCCCTCGGGCAGGCGACAGACGCAGCTGTACGTGCTGCAGGGACTGCCGAACGTGGGTCCGGCGCGGGCGGAACGGTTGCTGGATGCCTTCGGCAGTGTCGAAGCGGCACTGACGGCGTCGGAGGAGGCGCTTGAAGAGGTGGAGGGCATCGGCGAGAAAACCGCGCAGTCCGTGCGGTGGGCGGTGGAGGAGCAGACGGTTCCCTACCGGCCGACATTTTACCACGGGGAACGTCCCGAACGCTCCATAGGACGGGAGTGAAACGGAGCCTCAATCGAGCACGATCACTTCTCCGGAGGAGGCCCGAGGGGGGGCATCGAGAACGCGATCCATCTGACGCCTCAGGTAGACCGGCGTTGCTGGATGGACCTCCGGAATGATGATGCCAAATTCAGAGAATGGACGACGGCGCGGCGAAGACGCTGCGAAGGATAACGGCGGGAGCGCTTTTGTCACAGTCCCTTCCAAACCGACATCACCGAGTCCCGTACCGCACGGTGACGCTCACCGCGATTTCCGCTTGATTCCTCCTCTCTCGTGCGACTGTGGTCCTACAACGGCGCCGTCTTGGGTGCGTGTACGCTGGCCTTCTTTGCCACGATGGCCGCGCGGCTGGCCATCAGTCCTGTCGTGCCCGCCATCGGCGACGCGTTTGCCGTGTCCAACAGTGCCATCGGACTGGCGCTCACGGGCATGTGGGGGGCGTACGCCCTCGCGCAGTTTCCCAGCGGCCTGCTGGCGGATCGGTACGGGGAGCGGCGCATCATCCTGATCGCCGTGGGGGGAACGGCGGTGGCCAGTGGGCTGCTTGCGGCGTCGCCGACGTACGGGGTCTTCCTGGTCGGGACCGTTGTGCTGGGGGGCGTGGCGGGGTTGCACTTCAGCGTCGCCACCTCGCTGCTCACCCGCACTCTGCCCCACACGGGATCGGCCATCGGCATCCACACCGCCGGGGCGCCCGTGGCCGGGGTTCTCGTGCCGCTGGCCGCCGGGGCGGTGGGTGTGTGGTTGGGCTGGCGGTGGGCCGTGGCGCTGGGGGCGGCCATCGCCCTGCCGAGTGCGCTCCTGTTCGCTACTGTCGTACGTCCCATCCCGCCCGTGCGGCCCGACCAGTCGGTCTGGAGCCGCCTGCGGGTGCGGCCGCTGTTCGAGTTGCTGGCGCGCCCGCCCATCGCCCGCACGTTGGGCCTCTCCGTGGCGGGTGCCTTCGTGTGGCAGGCCACCGCCTCCTTCCTGCCCGCCTTCCTCATCGAATACCACGGCTACAGCGGCACGGTCGCAAGCATTCTCTTCTCGGTCTACTTCGTGGTGCAGGGGGTCACCCAGCCCGCCCTGGGGACGCTGTCGGACCGCATGGGCCGGGATCCGGCGGCGGCCCTCGCGGTGGGGACGGGCATCGTGGGGTACGTGGCGCTCGTCGCCGGGTCCGGACTGTGGCTGGTGAGCGGGGCCGTCGTGCTGGCGGGGCTGGCCATGTGCTGGGGCGCGGCCCTGCTGCCGAAGTTCATGGACCACCTGGGCGAGGCGGAGCGGAGCGCGGGCTTCGGCCTCATCCGCACGGCCTACATGGTGCTGGGGGCCGCCGGCAGCGTGGGGACGGGCGCCGCGGCCGACCTGCTGGGATGGGGCCCGGCCTTCCTTGGCCTCGCCGTGCTGCTGGGTGGGATGCTGGCCGTGCTCCTACACGCTATGCGGAAGTTATCCCCCCAACGAACTCCCGTTTCCCGGTGAGCGTAGCCACCACAGATCTCAGGGACCTCGTATTTTCTCCCGGCATAGAACTAAAAGAACCAGCCGGCTCACCCAGAGGTCTGTAAATGATGGACACGACCACCTGCTCCGACGCCCTTCGTGCCTTCACCCAGCGGGTCCAGGAGGTTCTTCCCGCTGAGGTCTACCTCCTCGACACTCATCCGTACGAGGGCGATGACGAAAACGTGCACGTGGCCATCATCGCTGACGTCGACGACGATCGGTTGAATGCAGCACAGCCGACCCTTGCCCAGGCAGTTGAGGACACGAACATCGAGCTCGACTTTGATCCTGTAATTGTCTACCACCTCGGACAGCCCCACAATCAACTCGCGGACATTGCACGGACGAGGGCATTCGGGGATGAGAAATGCCGGGTCGGTGCGTAGATTGAAAGCGCCTGTCCATCTTCCAATCGAGTCATTTTTCGATCTGGTATGCCCCTCGACCCCGACCAGTACGACGCCCTCTCCTTCGACTGCTACGGCACGCTCATCGACTGGGCGACCGGCATCTCGCGGGCCCTGCAGCCGATTCTCGCCAATCACGACGTGGAGGTAGCAGACGACGAGCTCTTTCGGCTGTACGGCCGGTTCGAGAAGGAGGTGGAGTCCGGCGACTACGTCGAATACCGCGAGGTCCTCCGGCGGGTGGCCCGGCGGATCGGAAATCACTTCGGCGTTACGCCGACCAACGCCGAGCTGGAGCGCTTTTCCGACTCGGTGGGCCGGTGGCCGCCGTTCGACGACACGAATGAGGCCCTCGATCGGCTAAGCGACGACCTCCGCCTCGCCGTCGTCTCGAACGTGGACGATGACCTCTTCCACGAGACCGCCCGGCACTTTGCCGTCGACTTCGACGACGTGATCACCGGGGAGCAGGTGAGCACGTACAAACCGGACCTGGTTCCCTTCGAGACAGCGTTCACTCGACTTGGCGTTCCCCCCAATCGGCTCCTCCACGTCGCCCAGAGCGTGTACCATGACGTGAACCCCGCCGGCCGAATGGGGATTTCGTGCGTGTGGGTGCAGCGGTACGACCAGCGCTTCGACCCGCCGACGCCGCAAACCGAGCCGGCACTTGCGGTGCCCGACCTTGCGAGCCTTGCCGACGCCCTCCTCGGCTCGTGACCGTGCACAGCTCCCCCAGCTGGCCCGGCGCGCTACCGGCTCGTTTTGCCCGGTGCTGGCGTGCGCCAATGCAACGGCGAGAACGGGTTGGAGAAGGGAGAGCCACGAGACGGAAGCCTCTCTCACTTCAGTCGCGCAGCCCCCGGCGTCACGCCCAACGGGGGTCCCTCCGGCCCGTTCACCCGGACCCGCCCGGGACCAGTACCGATGCGCTCGCCACCGGCGGCCGCCGACAATCCGCCGGGCAGCCCCGGACGAGAGCTGCCCTCCCCTTACACAGACTCGTGGGGCAGGCGCACAGTAAAGGTGCTGCCTTCTCCTTTCGTGCTGTCGGCCTCAATGGTGCCCCCCATCAGTTCCACGAGACGCTGTGTAATCGTGAGGCCGAGGCCGCTGCCCTCGTGGACCCGGGTCAGGCCCTCGGACTCCTGCCGGAACTCGTCAAAGATCTGGTCCAGAAACTCGTCGCTGATCCCGATGCCGGTGTCGATCACCTCGAGAACGGCCTCGTCCCCGTCCCGCTCCACCGTCACCCGGATGCTCCCCTCCTCCGTAAACTTGATGGCATTGGACACGAGATTGGTAAGCACGCGGTGGAGCACCTTCGGATCGGCCTGGAGGTAAATCGGCGTCGGCGGCGCCTGCACCTGAAGGTCGAGCCCGTTGCTCTCGATCTGCGGCTGCATCAGGTCGAGCGTCTCCTCCACGCGCGCCACGAGGTCGCAGCGCTCGGTCGTAACCTCCGACGCCTCGCGCTCCAGCCGGGCCAGCTCCAGTACGGAGGTAAGGGTCTCCTTGAGCCGATGCCCGCTTTCGCGAATCATCTCGACGAGGCGCTGGGCTTCTCCTTCTACCTCCTCATCGAGCACGTCTGCAAACCCGAGAATGGAGGTGAGCGGCGTGCGAATCTCGTGGCTCATGTTGGCCAGAAAGACGCTTTTGAGCCGGTTCATTTCTTCGGCCTCCCGCTTCGCCTCCTTCAGGGCCTCCTCGGCCGCCACCCGCTC
>CAZSBW010000318.1:0-4110 GCA_964604815.1 uncultured Salinivenus sp.
GGATGGGCTGGCCGTAGCCGCCCGCCCCGATGAGCGCCCCGAGCGTGGCCGCGCCAATGTTGATGACGGCGGCAATCTTGACGCCCGCGAGGATCGACCGGGCCGCCAGCGGCACCTCGACGCGCCACAGCTTGGCCCCCGCCGAGAGGCCCAGCGCCGTCGCCGACTCCATCAGCGGCCCCGAAATGTCTTTCAGCCCGGTGTAGGTGGTCCACACGATGGGCAGCAGGCTGTAGAGGAAGAGCGCCGTGACGGCAGGAAGGCGGCCCAGCCCCAGCGGCGGCACCATCATCGCCAGCAGGGCGAGGGCGGGGATCGTGTAGATGACGCCCACGACGAGGAGGATGCCGGGGCCGAGAATGCGCCGCTTTGCGGCCACAACGCCCAGTGGGATGCCGAACAGGATGGCGAGCCCCAGCGAGAGGCCGACGAGCACAAGGTGATCTGCCGTGTACCGGCGCAGCCGTTCCCCGCGCGTGTCGGTCTCGGCCGTGGCGTCGAGGCCGAGCGACTGGTTGACGAAAGCGGCCGCCACCTGCCCTTCGTCTTTCTGGTCGATCTTGGACCGGGCGTTGAGGGCCTGCATCGTGTCGGCCGGGATCCGGCCTTCGAGGCGTTTGAGCGCGGTGATGGCGGCGGGGGCCCGCGTCGTAAGGTCGCGACGATAGAGGAAGAGGGCCTGGTAGTCGGGAAAGTGGGTTTTCGTGTCCCGCAGGACGCGGAGGTCGTAGCGCTCGATCTCGGCGTCGGTCGAGTAGAGGTCAATCACGTCGATCTCGCCGTTCTCCAGGCCCCGATAGGCGATGTCGTGGTCCAGCCCGCGGGCCGACTGCGGCAGGTCGTAGGCGCGTCGCAGGGAGGGCCAGCCGTCGGACCGGTCCATGAACTCGTTCGTGAAGCCGAGCTGGAGGTCGGGGTGCTCGCGCAGATCCCCAATTGTTTGGATGCCGAGCGAGTCGGCGTGGGCGGCGCGCATGCCCAGCGCGTAGGTGTTATTGAAGCCGAGGGGGGCGGTCATAGCCACGCCGTACTCGGCCAGGACGGCGCGGAGGCTGTCCGGATGGGGCGGGATCGATCGGTCGGCCAGGATTTCGCGGCGGAGCGTGCCGGTGTACTCGGGGTACGCGTCGATGTCGCCGCGGACGAGGGCCTCCCACAGAAAGCGCGATCCGCCCAGCTCCTCGCGGTGCGTCACGGACAGCCCCTCGGCCCGCATCAGGTGGGTGCCCATCCAGCCCAGAATGACGTTCTCGGTAAACTTCTTGGAGCCGACCGCCAGCGTGGAGTCCGTTGCCTGCCCGTGTGCCGGACCCGTCAGCAGTGCCGCAAGCAGGACGAGGAGGGAAAATTGAAGAGGGGCGGGGCAACGGAGGCGGGACTCCACCTCGTCTCGAACGCTCGTTTGAGAAACATTCCCCCCGAAGCATCCGGGTATGCAGGCATCCATGCGTTTGCGATTTTCAGCCATAGCGGAGGGTGGACGGAGACAATGCCGGGGTAGGAAGGCATCAATCGAGGTGTTCGAGCGGCGCGCGCTGGGCTTGGATGAAATTGGTCACGAAGGAGGAGGACGGCTCGTTCACGAGCGTGTCCATCCGGCCCTCCTGTTCGATCTCGCCCCGATGGAGGAGCGCCACGTGGTCGCCGAAGAAGCCGGCCTCGCCGATGTCGTGCGTGACGAAGACGACGGTTTTGCCGAGGCGACGGAAGATGTCGCGCAGGTCATCCTGCAGGTCGGCGCGGATCATGGGGTCGAGGGCGCCGAGGGGCTCGTCGAGCAGGAGCACGTCGGGGTCGAGCATGAGGGCACGCATGAGGCCCACGCGCTGGCGCTGCCCCCCGGAGAGCTCACTTGGGTACTGCGAAAGACGATCCGGGGCGAGCTGAACGAGGGTCGTGAGCTCTTCAATTCGGGCGTCGATTCGGTCCGGCGACCAGCCGAGGTGACGCGCCATGAGCGCCGCGTTGGCCCGACCCGTGAGGTGTGGGAAAAGCCCTCCTTCCTGAATGACGTATCCCATCCGATGCCGTACCGACCGCACGTTTGCCTGCGTCAGCTCCCGGCCGTCCACCGTCACTGTGCCCGCGTCCGGCTGGGTGAGCCCAATCATGAGGCGGAGGAGGGTGGACTTGCCGCTGCCCGAGGGGCCGATAAGCACGGTTGTCTGCTCGGCCGCAGCGTTCAAGGACACGCTCCGCACGGCAACCTCCGCCCCGTAGCGCTTCGTGACGGCGTCGAGTTGAATCATGAGGAGAGGCGATTGGGGCCACGCGAAACGATGGACCGAAAATTAATCGGTCGTGAAAGCGCAACGGGGGTGGGATCTTTGGGCCGAACCCAACCGTGAATGTCTTTCCGGAAAAAACAATTACGGCCCCCTGCCTCCCTTTCACGCCAACGTAGCTCAGCTGGTAGAGCAGTCCCCTCGTAAGGGACAGGTCACCGGTTCGAGTCCGGTCGTTGGCTCCGACCAGCGCCCTGAGCAGGCGATTCCAAGTGCGGAATGGCCTGCTCAGGGCGCTTTTTGTTTGCGGGAGGGCCGTTCGAGGAACCGTTATCGGCGCGATCGTCTCTGCTGTGCGCGGGCAACGTCGTTGCCGGCTGGGGTACACCGGACCTGCCGCCCCCGGTCGGTTACGAGCACGAGCCGATGGTCGGAGAGCGTCCGCACGGCCTCCTGTACAGTTTGGGGCCCGGTGCCCACGGCCTGGGCAAGGTCGTAGAGGTCCGCGCTTCCCTCGGTGTGCACGGCCTGGAGCACGTCGGCTTCTACGTTGGAGAGGTCCGGGGCATCCATCGCGTCAATGGGCAAGAAGGAAGGCATTCACTACTCTTCCACGTCCTGGGCGCCGGCCTGCGGGTCGGGCACGCTGCCGGGGCCAATGCCGGGCACGTCCATTTCGCCCCGAAGCCACTCCAGCCCCTCCTCGCGGTCCGCATCCTCGTAGGTTTGGATCAGGGACGAGGGAAAGAGAAGCTCGATCTTGTCGGCGAGAGGCTCCCACGGGTCGGCGCCGATGACGGCCACCTTGTCCACGTCCTGTACGAGCCGGATGTCAAAGGCCAGGTCCTCCCACTGCTCTTCCGGTTCCCACCCGTCTACGTCCTCGATCTCGAAGAGGGCGCGGATGGTCGTGTGGGCTTCCATCTGGTCGCGCAGGTGCGACGCGAAGGCCTCGTGGTCGTCCTCCGTCAGCGTGCCGCTGAGGTGGATGCCGACGATGTTGGGGTCGGGAACGTCGAAAATCTCGATCATGGGCAGTCGGGGAAGGGTCGGGAAAAGGTGTGCGAGAACAAGAGGGGAGCATGAACACAATCCGCTTCCGGTAACGACGGCAACGGCGGACTGTTCGAGTACATTCGCGAAATCTCGCGTATGAGCGGGACGCGTCGGGGCGCTGAATCCGGAGAGCACTGCCTTTTGACGGCGCCCTTGACCAGAAGGGGCGCTTGCTGCAGGCACGCTCGCTTGAGCAGAGCTCTCTTTTTCGGCGTGAGACGCAGCCAGGGCTCGTGGGAGAAGGGGACCGTTCCCTGACGCCTTCTCAGCGGGTCGCTGCTTCCGACTGAACGGCCTCGGCAATGACTCGTAGGGACAAGCGGTTCGGGGTCACTCGGTCGTCCACCGTTTCCTGATCATGTCATCTTCCACCAGCGACGTGTCGCGGTCCGTCATCGAACGCCTCGTCGACCGATCGGTCGCGGACCTGTCCTTTTATCGGCGAGCACTGACGCACCGCTCCCTGCTGCGCGGGGAGCCCGACCAGCACCTGCAGTCGAACGAGCGCCTCGAATTTCTGGGCGATGCTCTCATCGACCTCATTGTGAGCGAGGCTCTGTACGAGCGCTTTCCGGACAAAGACGAGGGACACCTGACGCGCCTCCGCGCCAAGCTCGTGAGCGGCCCCGCTCTGGCCCGGTACGCGCGCCGCATGGATCTGGGGCCGCACCTGCTCATGAGCGACAACGCCGCGCAGGGCGAAGGCCGCGACAACCCGAACATCCTCGCCGATGCTTTCGAGGCCCTCACGGGCGCCCTTTACCTCGATCAAGACTACGACGCTGCCGCTCAGTTCGTCCGCGAGCGCGCCCTCGATCCGTTCGACCTG
>CAZSBW010000319.1:0-4105 GCA_964604815.1 uncultured Salinivenus sp.
CCGCATTCATCCAGCTGCCCGACTCCGGCAGGCTGTCGAGCCCCTTCGGAAAGAGGGCAAAGCCCACGAACGGGAGCGCGAAGGTGGCGCTAAAGGCGGCCATTCCGGCCACCGGGTAGAACCACGTGCCGCCCGCCGCCGCGGCCAGCAGCGCCCCCACGAACGGGGCCGTGCAGGAAAACGACACGAGCGTCAGCGTGAGGGCCATGAATAGAACGCCCAGGTAGCCCGACTGCTCGTTGCTCTGCTGATTGAAGTAGTTGACGAGCCCACTGGGCATGCGGAGCTCAAACAGCCCCAGGAGCGAGAGCGCGAAGAGAATGAAGACGCTCCCGATGAAGAGGTTGACCCACGGGTTGGCGGCGATCGTCTGCGCGCCCGCCGCCCCCACGAGCGCAGACATCGCCACGCCGAGCCCCGTGAAGACCAGCACGATCGCAAAGCCGTAAAGCCCCGCCATCTTCAGCGACTCGCTCCGGTCGTCCGTGTGCTTGGTGAAGTAGGACACCGTGAGCGGAATCATGGGGAAGACGCACGGCGTGAGCAGTGCCGCGGCGCCGGCCCCGATGGCCAGGAGCAGAAAGCCGAGCAGCCCGTCGGCCCGGCGCCCGTCAATGCCGCTCCCCGAAGCGACGCCCGCCGCTCTCTCCTCGGAGGAGGCCGCGGCTCCCGAGGGGGCTCCATTCTGCGGAGCAGAGGGAGCGGAGGTGGCCGTTCCGGTGTCGGGTGCTCCGGACGCGTCCGCCACCACCGACACCGTCGCCGAGAAGGACGAAGGCGTAGGCGGCAGGCACATCTCTTTGGTGCACACCATGAACGTGACGGATCCCTCCACGGTGCGCTCGCCCAGATTCGCTCCCTTCTCGGCACCAATCGGGACGCGAATCGTCGCCGTCTCCCTGAAATAGCTGACCTCCTTGTCGAAGTTCGGGTCGTACCCGCGCTTCGGCTCGGACTGCTCAACCGGCCCGTCTTTCGCGAGCCCCTCGGGCCAGGCGTCAATCGTCACCGACACGCCGCGGCTGGGCGGCGGGGAGTCCACGGCGTACATTTTCCATCCGTCCTTGACCGAGGCTTCTAGGGTGAGCGCGCCCGTCCCCCCCGGCGCCACGTCCGACGCGGAGACGGACCAGTCTACCTTGGACGCCGATCCGCCCTGCTGGGCCTGCGCAGAGGAGGCCGGCGACAACAGCAACAAGACAGCCGCGAGGAAAGCAGTTGCGCGCAAAGTAGCCATCACAGCAAGGAACTGAGTCCGAAAGCAACCGGGCAAGGGCGATCCCGACACGGGTCGGGACCGAATGCTCAGCGTGTAGGTACGCCGAGAGGGCAAAAATGTTACCCTCTCCGAGGCCGAGAATGGGGACGGAATCCCCACTTCGTCGTCGGTGTGCCCCCACCAGCTCCTATCCGGACTCCGGGATGACCTGAATGTCCAGGGTGGCACTCACGCCATCGCGAAGATTCACTGTGGCCGTGTAGGCGCCCACGTACCGGATGTCCTCGTCGAGCGCAATGTCGCGGCGGTCAATGTTAAAGCCGCGATTGGAGAGCTCCACGGCAATCTGCTGGTTCGTCACGGTCCCGAAGATGCGGTTGTCTTCCCCCACCTTGGCCGTAAAGACGACCTGCATGTCTTCGAGCTCCTTCTTGATCTCCTCGGCCTGTTCCTTCTTGGCCGCCTGCTTCCGGGCCTGTTGACGCTCAATTTCGCGCCGATGGCGAATCATGCCGTCGGTGGCCACGCGGGCCAGTCCCTGCGGGATGAGATAGTTTCGGCCGTAGCCGTCGGCGATCTCGTGGACCTCCCCGCTCTCGCCGAGATGCTCCACGTCGTCGAGTAGAATAACCTTCATGGTGTCGTCGGGTCTCTCGATCTAGGGTAATACGAGTCGTCGGTCCGGTGAAACGTTACCGGATCGACTCAGAGACGTACGGGAGCAGGGCGAGGTGTCGCGCCCGCTTGATCGCCGTCGTGATCTGACGCTGCACGCGCGCCGGAACGCCCGTCACGCGGCGGGGCAGAATCTTGCCCTGATTGTTGATAAACTGCTCCAAGAACTCGGTGTCCTTGTAATCGACGTATTCGATGTGTTCGTAGTCGACGTCTTCTGCGTCTGGCATAAGTCCGTTCGTGGGTTGGTTCAACAGTTGCGGTAGGGGTGTCGCGGACGGCGTCTACTCGTCGTCTGCCTCCGTCGCGTCCTCGGAAGCAGCATCCGCCTCTGCTTCCTCCTGCTCCTTCCGGGCCTCGCGCTTCTTGCGCCGTTCGTAGTGGCGCTTCATCTTCGCGTCCATCCGAAGCGTGAGATAGCGGAGCACGTCGTCGTTGACCTGAAGCTCGCGTTCGAGCCGTTCGATCAACGAGCCGGGGGCCTTGAAGTACATGTTGACGTAGTAGCCGCTGCGCTTGCGCTCAATCTCGTAGGCGAGGCGCTGATTGCCCCACTCGTCGACCTCGAGCACGTCGCCGTCGTTGCTCTCGATCAGGTGATTGATCTTGCGGACGATGTCGTCCACCTGGTTCTGCTGAACGACCCCACTGATGACGTACGTGAGCTCGTACTGGTACTTGTTGGTAGCCATGTGCTTTGGGATCCCTATGGAATGAAAACGCATCATGCCCCTCGTAGAACGCCGACGGGTCTGCACCCGACGACCGTCGACGTGCGGAGGAGCAGGGGGATACCGACCCGCAAGAAGGCCTCTCTGGATCGGTGAGTCCAAAGTCTATGTACGACCGCTCGCTGGAGAGGTCGCAGGACGGCCTTGAAAAGGACATGAGGATTCACGGGGCGGCCGTCCCGATGTCCGCTGCCGCCCTGCGAACCTGTTCGTCTATTCCCCGTCCGCCGGAACCGAGTCTGCATAACGTACCAGCATGCGGTCCAAATTCCGGCCCACCACCTGCGGCACCTGCTCTCGATTGTGCATCCGACGCGCCCAGTAGGGCACCTCGTCGGTCAGATACGCTTTCATCTCCTTGGCCGTGACGGCCTGGTTATCATTTGTATCGGCGTGCCCGCGCAGGCCCCTCAGAAGGTAGTACGTAAACAGGCCGTGCTTCTTCTCCGGATACCAGGAGCTCACCTGATCGGCGGCGCCCGCCGTGAAGACGAGCCCGTTCTCCAGGCCAACAATCGGGTTTTCGACACTGAGAACCGCCGGGCTCACGTTCTGGACAATTTGCCCGCTCTCCGACACGCCGCTGAAGCAGGCGTCGAGAGCCACTGTCACCGATTTGGCCGGAATCTGCGCAAGGTTCTGGTAGAGCTGCTCGACCGGATAGCCGTTAATTGACATGTAGTTGGGATTCGTGTTGGAGCCGAGCAGATACGCCTTCTCGGTCTTCGGGTCGGGGGCGCCGTGCCCGCTGTAGTACACGAAGACCTCCGATTCTCCCTCTCTGATGTAGTTGTAGAGCTGGCCCTGCGGATTGGCGTCGGTTCCGAAAAGGCGACGAAGCTCAGAGCCGCTCGCGTTTTCGGCGACAATGACGTTTTCTTTCCGAAAACCCAGCGTTCGGATGAGGTACTGTTTTACGGTTCGAGCGTCCCGTAGCGCATAGTCGACTGGAGGTACGTCGGAGTGCTCATAATCTCTAATTCCAATCACCACCGCAATGGCGTTGGGACGACTCATCTCGGTCGAAGGAACGGCCCGATCCACGAGGGGCGGGCGGTCCGGTTGGACCACCGCCAAGGCCTGACGGGTCTGTGCAGCGGCTCGCCCCGACTCTCCGTCGAGGCGGACGGTGACGGGGACTGTCTCCGGGGTGCCCTCCGTCGCCACCGCAAAGCGCACGTCCGTCGTCGTCTCCGGATCGAGCGTGCCCACGTCAATCGCCGATCCGGACACGACGGTCCCGCCGGTTCCGGCAGACATGCGAGCCGTCACGCCGGTCGCCGTCCCCGTGCCCGAATTTTCAATCCCGAGCACGACCTCGGTCGTGTCTCCCTCCGGTTGGAGTTTGCTTCCGGCCGGTCCCACCACGCGAAGATCGGCCGCGGCGAGGGCCGGGGTGCCGCCTTGTTCGGTCTGAAGGGAAACCGTCGACGGCTCGTCGGGAGCAAAGTCGTACTCGTCGCGCACCTTGACGGCCAGA
>CAZSBW010000320.1:0-4099 GCA_964604815.1 uncultured Salinivenus sp.
GAATCAGGAGCGGCCACGCCACGGCCCCGGCTTTCGAGTCGACGGTGGGAAAGGGTGCGTCGTACGCCGCCTCCTCGGCCTCGGAGAGACGGTCGGACGCCGCCAAGCCCCGCCGCACGACAGTGCCAATTGGCAGGTCGGGCGTGTTCTCAACGAAGCGGCGCCAGGCAAGGAAGGCTCTGCTTTTTTCCTCTTCGCCGGTGGGCAGGAACGTGTTGAGAATGACGAGCCGAGCGATACGCTCCGGCTGTCGCGCGGCGTACGTGAGGCCCAGCAGGCCGCCCCAGTCCTGCACCACGAGCGTCACGTCCGTGAGGTCGAGCGCCTCGACAAAAGCCCTGAGTGTCTCGTAGTGAAGCTCGAACGAGTAGGCGTCCACGTCGGTCAGCTTGTCCGACCGCCCGAAGCCGATGAAGTCCGGTACGACCACCCGGTGCGCCTTGCTCATAGGCGGGATCAGGTGCCGGTAGAGGTACGCCCAGGTCGGTGCGCCGTGGAGGCAGAGGATGGGCGTGCCGCTCCCTTCGTCGACGTAGTGCATCCGCAGGTCGTCGCCGACGGACACATAGTTCGGCTCATACGGAAAGTCGGGCAGGTCCTTGAACCGGGCGTCCGGGGTGCGGTAGGGCATCGGCACTTGCGTATGGGTGTTTGTGAGTGTGGGCGTTTGTGCGTGGTGGACGGAAAAGGACCAGGGCCAAATGAGCCTCCTCCGCCGGACTGAGCCTTGCTGCTACTACCTGCCTCTGCGGTCCCGATCAGTGCGCTGTGCGAGGGACCCAGGCGACGTGTTCAGCACCCATACGCCCAGACGCACATACTCACGTACCGGACTCGTCGTAGATCATGTCCTTCAGGAGCGAGGGCGGGGTTTGGTCTTCGACGAAGGCCCGGCCTTCTTCCTCGCCCTGCTCTCGGAGGTCGACGAGATCTGGGTCGTCGGCCACCTGTCCGCTGAGGATGAGGCGCGTGGCGATGTCGGCGAGGCGTTGCCCGAGGTCGCCCGCCCGCGGCAGGCCTCGCCGCGTGCCCCGCTCGAGGGTGCGGATCGTGTGGTTGCCTACCGGCACGTCCATCGCGCGGCTCACGCCCACGGTGAAGCCTACGACGTAGGCGGCGGGCTTTGCCTTCAACAGAACGGGCGCGTAGTCGCCGGGCAGGTCGCCCACCTGCAGGCGCAGGCCGTCGGCCACCGTCTCGATGGCCTCGTCGGAGCGGTCGTCGGACATAGGAGAAGCGGAACCGTTGATGCGAAAAAATCGGACTCCTGCTCTACGGCTACGGGCGGAGGGCGTTCATCTACGTCCCGGCCCGGGCGGCCTCGAGACGCGGAGCGAAGAATTCCAAGAGCCCCGACGGGTCGGTTCTGATACCAACTACGCAGAATCGTCATGCGGGCCGAGGATCGGGCGGAGGGAGGACTCCTCTTCGGCGGAGTGTGCGATGTCTGCCCCCGCGTGATTCACTGTACCCCATGAACTCGTCCCCCGCTCTTCTGCTTCGATATGAAGAAATAGTGATAATTGATGTCAGGACGTTTACGATTGACAGTTTGTCAAAACACGTCCAGTTTGACACCGTGTCAACGGACGAAGAAAGCAGAGGGGACCCGACAGTCCCCGGTTGCTCCCCGCCGGCGAGCACGGATTCCTTCTCGCCGTTCCTTCTCGGCAATGCTCTCAACAACACCTGGACGTCATTATGTACCACGCCGTCGTTAAACGCATCGCACGGAACGCCTTTCAGGACCTCTCAGACCGGAATGCCGAGGCGCTGCTCGACCGATGTTCACCCGATATGCGACACACTTTCGCTGGGGAGCACGCCCTCGGCGGCACCCGGCACTCCCGCGCGGCCTTTCGGGCATGGCTCGATCGCCTCTACCGCCTGTTTCCCGAACTGCAGTTCGACATCCACGCCATTCTGGTTGAGGGGCCGCCCTGGAATACCCGTCTCGCCATCTCCTGGACGGATCGGGGCGTGGCGGCCGACGGGGTCGACTACGAGAACGAGGGCGTCCACCTCCTCCGTCTCGAGTGGGGCCGCCTCACGGAACTGCACGCCAAGCTCGATACCCGGCATCTGGAGCACACGTTCGACCGCATGGCGGCTGCCGGCATCGAAGAAGCAGCCGCCGCCCCGATCACGGATGCAAATTCGGACGACGCGATCGCCGCCGATCCCGTCACGATCGCCCCCGACCTCGTGAAGGCGTCTTAGCGGACCCGACACTCGTCGTGCTCAATTCACCAACCGGATTTTCTGATATGTCCTTCCGCCGAAAAGTTGCCGCTACGTTTTACGCGGTCAATTCGATCGTCAGCCTCATCCTTGGATCGACATACCTGTTCCGGGGATCCTTCATGCCGTACCACTCGGACGCGCTGGAGCGCTCGTGGACCGAGGTGGAGCCTGCGCTCCAGACGCTGCTCGGCGCCCTGATGGACGTGGCCGGGGCCGGGTGGATTGGGATCGGCGTAGCTACCCTCGTCCTGGTCGCCGTTCCGATGCGGCGTGGAGAGCGATGGGGCCGCCTCCTGATTCCCGCGCTGTTTTTCATCTTCTACGTTCCCACCCTCCTCGCCACGATTGCCGTGATGAACGGGACCCCCGCCACCCCACCGTGGTACGGAAATGCCATCGCGTGCCTCGCTACGATGGTGGGCGTTGTAGCTGATGCGCCCTGGCAATCCCGTTTTTGACCATGCTCAAGATCGACCTCCTGAACCTGAATTTGCGTACTCCCTCTTCAGCACTCACTCTAAACCCAGACGAACCATGATTGTACCGCATTCCTCAATTTCGCGCTACTCCTTCGGATTCGTCCTCGCACTGGTTTTCGCCGGTGTTGTCGCTCCTCTCCTCCATGCCCAGTCCGCCTCCTCGAACGGAACGGTGTCGGTCCGCGTCGTGGGGCTCGAAAGCGACGACGGGAGCGTACGAGCTGCGCTGAACAACGAGGCGAACTACGACGGTGACGACAACGTGCGCGCCGCTACGCTTACCATTGAAGACGGAACGGCCCGCTGGACGATCGACGACGTGCCGCACGGCACCTACGCCGTTCGGCTGTACCACGACGAAAACGACAACGGCGAACTCGACACCAACGTGTTCGGCGTACCGCAGGAAGCGTTCGGCTTCTCGAACGACGCACGGGGCAGCATGGGCCCGCCCGACTTTGAGGAAGCCGCCTTTACGGTCGCGTCCGACTCGCTTTCGATGACGATCACGGCCAAGTAAGTGCCAGTCCACGAACCGTGGAGATCGTTCTTTGAACCCGTTTTTGACATTTTGTCAACAAATAAATATTCGTCAAAAATGCGACACTCAATCGACATCCCGACTACGTTTCGAATCGTTGCTCTGTCCATCCTCTCCGCGACGCTTCTCGGCACCGGTTCGTTCCCCGTCATGAGCCAACCGGCCGAGGATCCGGCACCTGCCTCAATCATGAATCCCGCGCCTTCTTCCACGCCGTTCGCGGTAGACGCCGTTGGCACAGCGCTTCATTCCCCTGTCGCGACAGTGCGCGCTACAGAGCTGAGAACCGTTTACCTCAACCCTCCCGAGCCGTCGGCGTCGGGATTGTCCCTGGCGGCAACGCAGGCCCGTCCGTCTCGCCCCCTTCCTCACAGGCGATGGCAAGCCTTGTGGGCCGAGTTCACTTCCCCGGGCTTCCTGCTTGGAAGCATGGGACCGGCCATTCCCAACCACCTCAACGACGATCCCGCGTCGTGGCGGGACGACGCGCTCGGCTACGGATTTCGGGTCGGCTCCAGTGCGAGTCGCCTGCTCATCGAAGGCGGCGTCGCGCATGGGCTCGCGGCCGCCACCCGTCTGGACCTGCGGTTTCGGCCGAGAGGGTACGGACGCGTGGCCTCGCGACTCCGCTACGCAGCCCTCGAAGCGGTGACGGCCCGAACGGCGGACGGTACGCGCGTCCCCAATGCCCCGCGCATAGTCGGGACCTACGGGGCAGTCCTCGCGCAGCAGCGCTGGCAATCGGGGGACGTGCGGCCCGTGGACGCCGCGCTGTCCACAGCCCTGTCGCTGGGCATCGACGTGGCGGTGAACGTGATCACCGAGTTTGCCGGAA
>CAZSBW010000321.1:0-4090 GCA_964604815.1 uncultured Salinivenus sp.
CGGCGTAGACCTCGTTTTCCCCGTCAAAGTTGGTGTCGAAGCCGTTCATGACCATGACCATTTCGCTGACCTCTTCGCACGCCGGGTACTGGTGATTTCGGGCCTTTGCGGCTTCTCGCTTTTCCCCCTCGTAGTTGGTCGGGTCCGGGTCGACGAGGAACGCCCCGTAGAGCCCCTTGTGAATGTGGCGCTTGAGGGGAGTGGCGTGACAGTGGTACAGGTGGCAGCCGAAGGGCTCGGCGTCGAACTCGTAGACCGTGCGCTCGCCGGAGGCAATCATGCCGTCGCCCGCCCCGGGCACGCCGTCCATCTCCGCGGAGTGAATGCCGTGAAAGTGGATGGTGTGGGGGTGGCTGCTCCCGTTGATGAACTCGATGCGGACCCGATCGCCTTCCACACAGCGGAATGTGGGGCCCGGCACACGTCCGTCGTACGTCCAGGCAGGGAACGTCATCCCCGGTGCAATCTCGATCTCTTTGTCTGTGGCGACAACCCTGTACTCGCGGAGCGTTTGTCCGTCGTCCATCGTGCTCGTCTCGCCGTAGTCGAAGTCGGTGAGCATGGCCATCGGGTCGAAGCCGTTCCGCGCCGGGTCCACCGAGCCGACGGTGCGCATCTGCCCCCGCTGCCGGTTGTGGGGGGACGACGGATGGGTCGCTTGCTCCTGCGGGGAGGGGGACGAAGCGGAGGCTGAGAGGGAGCCGGCCCCGGCAAGGCCGGCGAGGCTCGCGATGCTTGCGCGGAGCCAGTCGCGACGAGACACGGACGAGGAAAGCCAGCGGTCGAGAAGCTCGCGCATACGACTGTGCGGTTTGGATGAGAAAACGGGAACTCGGGCCTATCTACTGTGGACTCAAAAAATTGTTTTGAGTGACTAAATAATTTTTGAGACTGATAGGATGCGAAGACCGCTTGTCCCCGGAGCGCCCGAGTGGACGTGCGTGGACGGTCTACAGCGCCCATTGCTGGTTTCCTGGACCACGGCCCCCGTCGCCCAGGAAGATATCCGGATCCTTACGCCAGAATCGGCACTCTCGTGCAACACCAAATCGGACTTTGGGTATAGACGCACGTGACGTGGCTGAACCGCCAACCACATGCCCAACGCTCGCCTGATTTTCCCTCATAAGCCAACACCGCCTTTGTTTACACCAGAAGAGAAAACGAAGGACGCCGAATCTGCCATCATCGTGGGGGTCATTACACCCCAGAAGTCGCGCTTTACGGTGCGCGACCACCTCAATGAGCTAGAACACTTGGCCCGCACGGCCGGGGCCGACGTCACCGATCGGGTGACGCAGTCGCTCAACAGCCCCGACCCCGCGACTTTCATTGGCTCGGGGAAGGTCACCGAGCTGGCCCGCCTGACGAAGGAGCGGGACTCAGACCTCGTCATCTTTGACGATGAGCTGACCCCCGTTCAGGTCAAAAACATTGAGGAGGACATTGACTGCAAGCTGCTCGACCGCACGGGGCTGATCCTCGACATCTTTGCCAGTCGTGCTCAGACGCGGGCCGCGAAGACGCAGGTGGAGCTTGCCCAGCTCGATTACCTGCGCTCCCGGCTCACGCGGCGCTGGACCCACCTCTCTCGCCAGGAGGGAGGCATCGGCACGAAGGGGCCGGGGGAGAAGCAGATCGAGATGGACCGGCGGATGATCGACAAGCGCATGGCGAAGCTGCGCGACAAGCTCGACAAGATCGACCAGCAGCGCCAGACGCAGCGCAAGGGCCGGAACCAGTACACCACGGTCTCGCTCGTCGGCTACACGAACGCGGGCAAGTCAACGCTTCTCAACGCCCTGGCGGACGAGGACGTGCTGGCGGAAGATCGCCTCTTCGCGACGCTCGACGCGACGACGCGCACCGTCGAGCTCGACACCAACAAGGAGGTGCTGATGTCCGACACCGTCGGCTTCATCCGCAAGCTGCCCCACCGGCTCATCGAGAGTTTCAAGAGCACGCTCGACGAGGTGCGCGAGAGCGACGTGCTCATGCACGTGGTGGACGTGACGCACCCGAACTTCGACGAGCAGATCCAGGTCGTCAACAGGACGCTGGAGGAGCTGGACGCCGACGACAAGCCGACGCTCGTGGTGTTTAACAAGGTGGACGCGCTGGAGGACCGGAGCCTGCTGCGGGCCCTCCGCGAGGAGAACCCCGATGCCTCTTTCATTTCTGCCCTTCGCGGCATTGGGCTGCAGCAGCTGAAGGAGGACCTGCTCGGCCTGATTGAAAAGGACTACGTGGAGCGCGTCACGTACGTGCCAGTGACCGAGCCCGAGGCCATTGCAAAGATTCACCGCCTGTCCGACGTAGTCAGCGAGGACTACATGTACGCTGAGAACGGGGAGGACGACAGTCCGCAGGCCGTGGCTCGCATGCGGTTCCGCGCCTCTCCTCAAAACGACGACCGCCTCCGCCAGACCCTGGAGTCGTTTGCGGAGTTGCGCCCGGTCGTAGACGACGGCGTGCCGGTCCAGGAGGAGTCGTAGGGTCCGCCATGACGAGTCGGGGTGTGTCAAGGGCCGGGTCGTCCTCGGAAGAATGGACTGCGGTTCTGACACGATGCCGGTAACGGCACGGCTCTTGCAGGAACAAATACTGACCAGCCAGCGCCGGAAGTCCGGCGTTGTCGTGTGCCCTTTCACCCAAATTCCCCCTCAGACCCATGAAAGCACGAGACGCCATTGATTCCTCCATTCCGGCTCTCCAGGTCTCCGACTCGGTCGAGAAGGCGCTCGGTCTTCTCATGGAGTACCACCTTAACCACCTTCCGGTGGTGGACGACGAGGGCGACCTTGCGGGCATGCTGTCCGAAGAGCGGCTCATGGACGCGGACGGCCCCGACGCTGAGGTGAGCTCGCTCATCATCGGTCGGCCGGTAAGCGTGCCCCCGGAGGCCCACATCTTCGAGGCCGCCCGCTCGATGGTTGAGCACGACCTTAGCACCATTCCGGTGGCCGACGCGCAGGGCCGCTACCACGGCCTCGTCCGGCGCCACGACATCTTCGACAAGTTTGCCCAGATGCTGTCCACGCAGCAGAGCGGGGCCATCGTGGCGCTGGAGGTCGATCCGCGCGACTACGCGCTCGCCAATCTCGTGCGGCTCATCGAGCAAAACGAGGGCAAGGTGCTGGCCGTGGCCTCGGAAGAGCCGGAGACGTCCACCGGCAAGATTAAGGTCACCTTGAAGCTCAACGTGAAGGACACGTCGCGCATCCGGCACGTGCTGGAGCACAATGACTACCACGTTGTCGCCTCCTTCGGTGAGGCCGAGGGGGAACTCGAGGAGCTTGTCGAGGAGTTTGTGCGATACCTGGAGGTGTAGCGTTCTTCGGAGGGTCCCTTCGATGGATGATCGAGAGCGTGGGCCGCTCGCCCTGCTTTCGAGGATCTGTGTGATGCGTGAAATGTGATTCGTGATCTGTTCTCACGCTTCACGACTTTACGCATCATCCCGTCGTACGATTGCATTTTCGCCGATGAAATGGAATTTCTATGAGTGAAGAACGTCCCGACGGGCCCCCCGAGTCCGCCGCCGTGCTGCAGTCCATGACCCTGCTGGCCACCCTCTCAACCGCCGAGGAGGTGCGCGAGTCGATGGACGCAAGACGGACGGGGCGGGACCCGGCGGCCCAGGCGCCGTCCGATCTGGCCGCCGCTCGCCTGCACGAGGCCGGCGAGACGCTCATGGACCTTCTGATGCAGCTCGTCCTCGGGCAGGTGCCCCAGCCGGACGACGAAGCGGAGTTGGCCCACGCCGTGCGGCACTTCGACCTCCTGATGAAGCTGCGCCGGGCCGAGCGGCTCATCAAGACCATGCACCAGCATCTGTTGAGCTTGTATCCGGAGGTTTCAGAGTCGCTGGTGGAGGAGGCCCGGCACGTACACGGCGACGTGGAGGCGCTGCTCGACACGGCGTCGCCCCGAGACGCCCCCGTGCTGTCGGACGTGCTGGAGCGCGCCCTCTCCTTTGTCGTGTGGACGCGGCACGAAACGTAACGCCCCTCCGCAACGGGAGGGGGGCCTGACCCGGGTCACCGGTGTCATCCTGAAAAGAAGTAAGCCCAAAAGAAAAGCCCCTGAG
>CAZSBW010000322.1:0-4084 GCA_964604815.1 uncultured Salinivenus sp.
TGTCGAGCTTCGACTACATCACGAGCGGGGCGGCGCCGCTGGGGAAGGACGTGGCGAAGGCCTGTGCCGACCGCATCGGCTGCATGGTGAAGCAGGGCTACGGCCTCACCGAGACGAGCCCGGTGACGCACCTGGAGGCCCGCGACGCCGAGAATCCGGCTCCCGACTCGGTGGGGCACGTCGTGCCGAACACGGAGTTTCGGGTCGTGGACGTGGAGACGCACGAGGACGTGGACCCCGGCGAGCGGGGCGAGATTTGGATTCGCGGGCCGCAGGTGATGACCGGCTATCTGAACCGGCCCGACGCCACGGCCGAGACGATCGACGAGGACGGCTGGCTGCACACCGGCGACGTGGCGACGGTGGACGAGGAGGGGCGCGTCTACATCGTCGATCGGGTGAAGGAGCTCATCAAGTACAAGGGGCATCAGGTGGCGCCCGCGGAGCTGGAGGCCCTCCTGCAGTCGCACTCAAAGGTTGGAGATGCAGCGGTCATCCCGAGTCCGGACGAGGAGGCGGGGGAGGTGCCGAAGGCCTACGTCGTGGAGGCGCCCGGCAGTGACGGCCTGACGGCGCCCGAGGTGAAAAGCTTCGTCGCCGAGCGCGTAGCCCCGCAGAAGAAGGTGCGGCGCGTGGCCTTCACGGACGAGATTCCGAAGACGGCGTCCGGCAAGATTCTGCGCCGCGAGCTCGTGGAGCAGGAGCGGGCGGAGCAGGCCTGATTCAGGGCAACGGTGCCGCGAATTGTTGTGTCGACGTTCGGTCGTTTGGCGACGCGGGGTCAGAGCACATATCTGTCCGGCGCTGAACACTTCTGTCTGAGCTCTCTGAACTTGTTTGTGTCGCTGTTTCTGTCGAAGGTCCTGAGTCTGTTCATTCACCCGCTGTCGCTGGGGCTTTTGCTCCTGCTGGCGGGCGGCGCGGTCTCGTATTGGTGGCGGACCCTTGGGCTCACCGTATTCGCGATTGGCCTCCTCGTACTCTGGGTGCCGTCCACGCCCGTCTTCTCGAACTGGCTTCAAGGAACGCTCGAAGGGCGATATCCACCGGCCCGGGTGGACACGGTCGCGAGCGCCGATGCCATCGTGATCCTCGGGGGTGCAGTGGGAGCGCCGAAGCCGCCGCGCGTATATCCTGACCTCAACGATGCTTCCGATCGGGTGTGGCACGCGGCGCGGCTCTACCGGGCCGGTAAGGCGTCCCTCATCATTGCGAGCGGGGGGACGGTCCCCTGGAACGACCAGCGGTTCCGCGAGGCCCCCGTGATGCAGCGCCTGCTCGACAGCTGGGGCGTGCCGCCCGACTCCGTCCTGCTGGAATCTTCCAGCGCCAACACGTATGGGAATGCCACCTATACGGCTGACCTTGTCGAGGAGCGGGGCCTTGATCGCGTGCTGCTGGTGACGTCGGCCCTGCACATGCGCCGGGCGCTTGCGACCTTTCGGAGTGCGGGGGTGGATGCCGTTCCGGCGGCGACGGACTATCGGGGCGTTGCGGGCGAGACGACGCTGCTTGAGCTGTTTCCCACCGCTGGGGCGCTGGCTGCGAGCACGGCGGCGATTCGGGAATACGTGGGCTACGTGGTCTACGACTGGCGAGGATGGATAACGGAGTAACGAAGGGGGAATCGTAGGAGGGGGCGTGGCCGTTCGGTTCCGTCGACGCCCAGGTCCGTCGTTTTTGTTTCTTGCGTGGGAGAGGGTGAATACACATGGAGCTCAGTCAAATTCAGCTCTTTTATCGATTTGCCGTGGCCCTCGTCCTGGGCTTCTTCATGGGCCTGCAGCGAGAGTACGCGTACCGACAGCAGGTGGAGGAGGGAGAGCTCTTGGCTGGTGCTCGAACATTTCCCATTATCGCCCTTTTGGGGGCGGCGTCAGCCCTCGGTGCAAACGAACTGGGGAGTGCCTGGCCGTTTGGAATGACCGTTATTGCAATTGGGCTTCTCCTGTCCGTCGGGCACTACTGGCAGGCTCGGAACCGCGAGATGGGCCTCACGACGGAAATGGCCACCCTGGTTGCTTTTTTCACGGGTGCCCTTTGTCTGTGGGGCTATCTGCGCCTGGCGGCCGCACTCGGGGTGGGAACGGCCGTATTACTCTCCCTGAAGGTCCAAACGCATGCGTTTGCCCGCAAGATAGACAGCGAGGATGTCTACGCGACACTCAAGTTTGCGGTGATCACGGTGATCGTCCTGCCGTTGCTTCCGCACCAAGGGTACGGGCCGCCCCCATTTGATGTGCTTGTGCCCTACAATGTGTGGCTAATGGTGGTACTGATCTCCGGGATCAGTTTTCTGGGGTACGTACTCATTCAGGTCGTGGGGCCTCGGCGAGGCGTGAGCCTGACCGGTATTTTGGGCGGACTGGCGTCGAGCACAGCGGTTACGCTCAGTGTAGCGGAACGGAGCCGGGACTCGGAAGGGCTGGATCGGCCGTTCGCCCTAGCCGTGCTCTTGGCATGGGCCATCATGTACGCCCGTGTCATCGTGGAGGTGGGCGTCGTGCACCCCCCGCTTCTTGTCGTTGTTTGGGCCCCTGTCGTGGGGGTCTGCGCTGCAAGCCTAGCATACTGCGGCTATCTATACGTCACTCAACCCGTTGGGGAGCAGGAGGAGCCGCAGACCGTGCGCAATCCCTTCCGGCTGGCTCCTGCCATCACGTTCGGCGTGTTGTATGCGGTCATCCTTGTTCTTTCAAACTGGGCGCAATCCTACTTCGGGGACGCGGGAGTATATTTGTCGAGCCTCGTGGCGGGCCTGGCGGACGTGGACGCAATCACGCTTTCAATGGCCCAGTTGAACGAGAGTGGAGAGCTGGGCGCACGGACGGCCACGCGGGCGATCGTCATTGCAGCGGCGGCCAACACGGTTCTAAAGGGAGGCATCGTCGCCGCAACAGGCACGCGTGGATTGCGCCGCGCCGTCATTCCGGGCCTGGTCCTCATTGTCGTGGCGTCGGCCATAGCTGTGATGCTGGTATAGGGCATCTTTCGGGGGAAGCGTCCGTACGCACATACACTCGCGATGGGACTCGTAGACGTTCGCAATGGCTCACCGCTGGGGACGCATTCTCGGAATACTACTTCTGGTCGCAACCCCGAGTGTTCGGGCTCAGGACTCGACCACCGCGTCGGCCGACACCACGCAGCCCTGGTACGAGGGCGCCTGGAAGCGCATCGTGGAGCGAGAGGGTGTGGGCATTGCGTATCTTTTCTACAGCGAGGCCGACAATGAGAACAACGGCGTCGTCCTACGCCTGAAAAACCAGAACGACTACGCGGTGCACTACGAGTTTACGGTCCTTTTTCGCGGTCCCCAGGGGAAGGCGTCTGCCCACGCTGAGGGAACCCTGGCGCCCGGGGAAATGAAAACGGGAAGCAACAGTGGGCTTTTCTGGATTCCCTTCGAGGATGGACGGAGGGTTGGCGAACTGGGAGTTCGAGGACTTGAGATTCGCCGAACCGACGGGCAAGGTCGGTCCTCTCAAATCGAAGGTTAAGGCTCCGTGGAGATACCCAAGCTTCTGGCGGCCTGCAAAACTGTACGAACAAATTCCGCGTAGAGAATCCTGGCTCTTGGCTAAGTAGACACGCAAAAGAACCTTAGCGATAGGTCATTCCGAGCGAGGCGATCTTGATCGCCGGAGTCGAGGAATCTTTCTGTCGGATGGTGGAAACAGTCTTTAGGCCGGAACGCTTGGAAAAGCGTTTCCGCGGAATTCGAAAAGATTCTTCGGCTCGCTCCTCCCTCCAGTCGTTGATCGCTCAGAATGACCTCGAATAAACATATTTCTGCGTGTCTACTTAGAAGCCGTTTCATCGGTTGTTGCATAGTCCTCTCTGTTTGCCGTGAATTCGCCTGACGTTCCTGCTGCCCCGTCGACCGAGACCTCCTCGGTGAATGAGAAACAAAAGGAGGAGGTCGACAGGCGGCGGACCTTTGCCATTATCAGCCACCCCGACGCCGGGAAAACCACCCTCACCGAGAAGCTCTTGCTGAAGGGGGGAGCCATCCACGAGGCCGGCGAAATCAAGGCCCGCAAGGCCGATCGCTTTGCCATGAGCGACTGGATGACGATGGAGA
>CAZSBW010000323.1:0-4064 GCA_964604815.1 uncultured Salinivenus sp.
AGGCCGGAGGAGGCCTTCTGTCATTCCTTCGAAGTACTCTTCCTCTGGGCGGCGTCCGGTGATTAATCTCAAAAAGGCACAGGGATTGCCTGCTTCGCTCCGCTCAAGATGACTCGGTGGCAAAAGGGATTGCTTGAAACTGCACCAGGGAGGGGTACGGTGCCCGAATTGAGCCCTGGGGGCCGGATCGACGACTTCGTCCCCAGTGGGTGTCAACGTCCCGTTCACCACGGCAGCTCCCGTCCGTCGTAGGTCAGGAAACGGCCCGAGTCGTCCGGCGTGAGGTCCGTAATCACATCCAGCATGCCCGCAACGGAGTTTTCAGTCGAGAGGCGGGCGTTCGAACCGCCCATGTCGGTACGCACCCAACCCGGGTGCATCGACACCACAATCACACCGTCGCCCGACAGTGCCCCGGCCTGCAGGCGCGTGCACATGTTGAGGGCGGCCTTGCTGGCCTTGTAGCTGTGCCAGCTCCCCCCGCTGGTGTTGGCGATGGACCCGAGTTGCGAGGTCACGTTCACGACGACGCTGCCGTCCACGACGGTGCTGCTGTCGTCCATCCCGCCCACCCGCAGCAGGTCGGCGACCGCCTGGGTCAGGAGGTGCGGGCCGGCAGTGTTCACGCGGAGCACGTCCATCATCGTCTCCTGATCGACGCTGCCGAAGCGGTCGCCGGTACCGCCCCCGTTGATGCCCGCATTGTTGACGAGCAGGCCCAGCGCGCCCGCCTGCTCCCTTACCCGCTCGGCCGCCGCGTCGATGGCGTCGGGGTCGGCCACGTCGAGTGCGAAGAGGTCAATCGTGTCCGGGTAGGCGTCAGCAAGGTCGGCCAGTTCGTGGGCCTCGTCCGGCCGGCGGCAGGTGGCAAACAGGCGGTCGACCCGGTCGGCGAGCCGGCGGGTCCATTCGAGACCGAGACCGCGGTTGGCACCGGTGAGGAGGGCATTTCGAGCGAGATGGTGGGGCATGGGGATACGCTGGGAACCTGTTCGGAAAGACGGAGAAGCGGAAACTCATCGTGTTATCCGCTCTCGTCTTGCGGTGCGGCTTCTGCCCGGGGCAGCCGAACGATAAAGCGGCTTCCCTCCCCCTTCTCGGTCTCCACGTCGATCGAGCCCTCCATCTGCCTGACTGCCTCTCTCGTCACGGCCAGTCCCAGTCCGCTCCCCTCGTACTCCCGATCAACGCCCTCCGACTCCTGCTTAAACGCCTCAAAGAGCTCCGACACCGTTTCCGGATTCATCCCGATTCCCGTATCCTCCACCTCCAGCGTAGCGCTCTCGCGCTCCTCCCCGACCCGGACCCGCACCTCCCCACCCGCCTGCGTGTACTTGATGGCGTTGGACACCAGATTGCGCAGCACGATCTGCACCCCGCCTTCGTCGGCTCGGGCCCAGACCGCCGTCCCCTCCACGTCCACCTCAAGGTCCACGTCGGCCTCCACCGCCTGCGGCTCAAACTGCACGGACGCCTCCTTCACCGTCGCAGCCAGGTCGATCGGTTCTGAGGATAATTGCATTTCCCCCGCTTCCAGCTTCGACAGATTGAGTACAGCGTCGAGGGTCTCCAGAAGGTTGTGCCCGCTTTGTTCGATGAGGTCCGCAAACTGCCCGAGAGCAGACCAGTCGGCCTCCTCCAACCGAGACCTCAGCTCCTCGACTTCCTCGCCAATTGCCTCGGCAAAGCCGATGATCGAGGTCAGGGGCGTGCGAATTTCGTGGCTCATGTTCGCGAGAAAGGTCGACTTCATCCGATTCATTCGCTCGGCCTCCTCCTTCGCTTTCTGCAGTTCCCGCTCTCGCTTTCTGCGCTCGGTGACGTCGCGAAAGACCCCAATCACGAGTCTGCGCCCCTCGAGGTCCACGGACGCGGCGTTGATTTCGACCGGGACCCGCGTTCCCGACTGCGTAACAACGTAGAGGGGAGACCCGTCGGCAAACTGAGCCGCCGTCTTGCTACCGATCCCGGCCGAGCGCCGGTGCTTATCGAAGAGCGACTTGTATCGTTCTGCTTCTCCTTCGGGATGAAGTTCGGCCTGGTTGCGGCCTACGACATCTTCTTCCGTCGTCTCGAGAAGGGAGGCCGCCGCCTCGTTTGCTTCGACGATCCGGCCGGACGCGGCGTCGGCGACAAAAATGGCGTCGGGCGCACTCTCCAGCAGGGCCTGATATTTTCGCCGGAGGCGCTCGATTTCCTGCTCCTTCTCCTTTTGCTCGGTTACGTCGGTGTAGATGGCGTACGCTTCCGGGACTCCTTCCTCCGGATCCCGCGTCGACGCCTCCATACGGAACGTTCGAATCCCGTCGGCGGACTGGCGCTGCACCTCGGCCTGCAGGAACGATTCTTCCCGCACCTGACGATTGATGGTGGCAGCCTCGTCGATCCGCCCGGCGGGGACGATGTGCTCGTGGAGGTCATCCCCTTCGATGACTCCGGCCGGAACCCCGAAGGTGTCTTCAAACGTGCTGTTCACCGTGAGCACCTCGAATTCTTCCTCGTTCGGCACGCCGTGAACGACGGAAACGGGCAGACTGTCGAGAAGTGTAGCCAACCGATCCCGCTCCTCGCGAAGCGCCTGTTTGGCATCCCGTTGTTCGGAAACGTCCTCGACGATCATTACTGCCCCGTCGAAGTCGCCGTCGTGGAAGAGGGGAACCCCCCGGCCTCGGAGGTGTGCCTCGCGCCCGTAGATCGAGCGGAATTCGATGTCCAGCGAAATCCGCTCTCCCTCCAACAGCCGGTTGAATTTCTCGGCCACGCCGGCCTCGACGATCGAGGGGACCTTGCGGATGTCGGTACCGATTGCGCGCGACTCGTCTACGTCCTCCGGAACACCGACGATCTCTTCGGCCCGAGGGTTCTCGTACACGATGCGGAGGTCTTCGTCGAGCCGGTACAACCCGACAGGGGCGCGTTCGACCAGCTCCTGGTTGAAGGTTTTCACTTCCCTCAGCGTGCGTTCTTGCTCCTTCTGCTCCGTGATGTCTTGAACCACCACCATTCCTCCCGTGATTGCCCCCTCCCCGTCGGGCACCGGAACCGTGCGGACGCGATAGTGCCTGTCCTCATGCGTCTCTTCGTACGTCCGGCGCTCCCCTTCGAGTGTGGCCCGGAGGTGCGGTTCGAGCTCGCGGGCAATGTCTGGGGGAAAGCGCTCACGCGGGGACGTCCCTGTTCCGTCCTGACCGGAGGGCTCGGTCTCGCTTAGGCCGGCGCCACCGGCGAGCGTGATCTCCAGATCCTGGTCAAACAGAAAAACCTCTCCGTCCGGAAAATGCTCGACGAGCGTCTGGTACCGCTGCTTGCTCTCGCGCAGGGCCTGCTCGGCCTCCTGGCGGGCCACGGCCTCCCGGCGCAGCTCCAGTTCATTCATTACCATCTCGGCAAGGTCGGCGAGCCGGTCGTGTTCCTCGGGCGAGAGGGTTCTCGGCTCCGTGTCCAGAATGCAGAACGTGCCAATCCGATACCCATCGGGGGCCTCGAGGGGAGCCCCAGCATAGAAGCGGAGGCCCTGGTCGCCGGTCACAAGGGAACTATCGGCGAAGCGCTCGTCCGCGGTGGCATCCTCGACGACCATCGCCCCCTCCGACTGAATCGCGTGGGGGCAGAAGCTGCCGTCGAGGCTCATCTCTTGCTTTTCCATCCCGACGGCGGCCTTGAACCACTGCCGGTCTTCCCCGACGAAACTGACCAGCGCAATTGCAACCTCGAAGAGATCGGCGGCTAGGCGCGCAATGCGGGTGAATGGCTCCTCCGGACCGACGTCTACGACGTCGTAACGGTGTAGGGCCTCCAGACGCGCCTCCTCCGCGGGCGTCTTCGTTTTGGACGAATCGCGCTCTTCAGAGGAAGCGGTGGGGTCGGGAGAGGTCATGGTGAACGGGGAACATTGAACCTGAGGTCTAAGATTCTGGCTTTACCGCCCCAGTCCAGGATGCCGAGGCTCTGTGCTCGGGAAACTGTCTTGCTTTTTGGATCGGGGTCGCCCGAGTCGCCCGCGGTGGGCAGAGGGCGCGTCGGAGAAAAGAAAAGGATGAGCGTCCCGGTCTGCAATCCTCACG
>CAZSBW010000324.1:0-4055 GCA_964604815.1 uncultured Salinivenus sp.
GCAGGTGCGTGTTGATCGTCACGCTGAGCATGCAGAGGGCCTTGTTGTTCTCGATAAAGCCCATCCCGCCCATGTCGGCCGCGAGGTTGTAGACCTGGTCCGCGCCTTCGAGGGCGCGGTAGCAGTTGTCCTTCTCGCGCAGGTCGAGGGACCGGTTGTCCGCCTGCGGAAACTTCTGGAACCACTGGTTGGGGGGCTTGATGTCGACGGCGCGGACCGTATCAAACCCTTGCCGGAGAAGGTCGGCCGTGAGGTGACCGCCGATAAATCCGCCCGCGCCGCAGACGACGACGGTCTTGTCGGTGTTGACGTCGCCCCCAAAGATTGGCTCCGCGTCGATTCTCTCGTCAGGATTCGACGACAGATAGGAGCTGTGCTCGGGGCGACCGTTGGTCGAGACCGAATCTTTCATGAGGTAGAGAGGAATTGATTCATTTGCTTCGCTTGGTCCCCGATTGAGCAAAGGGTATGCCGCCTACGCTGGTCGCGCGCGTCCGTTTCCTTTGCCGACGCCCTCGTTACGCTCACAGCAGTCACACCTTGGCCTGGGGACCGGGCGCTGTCCTCGAAGCAGAGCGTGGGCGCATCTCTGCGCCGAGGCCCCTGTTCATGCCGGACGCTGTCTTCAATCAGAGGCGAAAAAGCTTCTGTGGTCCCAGGAAGAAAAATCTCCTACGGTTGCTTCTGATGTCTACCATCGTTGACAGGGTCAGGTGTGCTGCCTAGTTTATCGGTGTCCGGTATCACCCCCGGACGGGATCGCTCTGTGACTGTCGTGTTCGCACTCCTCTGTTTTTGCACAAATCGTTCTCGATGCCCATGCTCCAATCCGTTGATTCACGCGTCTTTCCCACGCCGCTCATCGTTCTCGTTGCTGGTCTCTTCGTCTTCGCTGGTTGCGGAGGAGATGGGGGAAACGGCGAGAAAGCAGACGAGGGGAATGGGGAGGTCCAAATTAAACAAGGAGAACGGTCGCCGGCCATCGAAGGGGCAGAAGCTGTCATCACGGCCCCGGAAGACGGGGCCGTCCTCGAAAGTTCCAACGTTGACGCCGTCGTGGAGGCCGACAATTTTGAGACGGGGGTGCAGACCGAAACGGACCGCGCTGAGAAAATTGCCAACTCCGGAAACGGGCAGCACTTCCACCTCATCCTCGACAACAGACCGTACATGGCCAACTACGAAGCGGGCACCCCCTTCAACCTCGGCGAACTGGAGCCCGGCGCCCACACGCTCGTTGCCTTCCCGAGCCGGTCGTACCACGAGAGCGTGAAGAGCGAATCCAGCTACGATTACATTACCTTCTACGTGGATGAAGAGAAGGGAGAGGTTCCGCTGAACGCGGACAATCCAGCCATTATCTACAGCCGGCCGAAGGGGACCTACAGCGGCGCGGGAGCGGAGAAGATCATGCTCGACTTTTACCTCCACAACGTCGAGCTCAGCAGCAACGGCTACAAGGCGAAGTACACCATTCGATCGAGCGGACGGGAGGTGGCTTCGAAAACGCTGACGGAGTGGGAGCCGGCGTTCGTGACGGGCCTTTCGTCGGGCACCTACGAGGTGACTCTGAAGCTCCTGGATGGAGACGGGAACCGCGTACCGGGGCAATTCAATCAGACGACGCGTAAGATCACCGTCAAGAGGACGGACGACGAATCCAGTGAGTAATAATTGAGGCGTCCATTTTGCTCCGTGGCCTCCGCCGCGGCCCAGTTGGTCCTGCGAAACGAGTGCAGGGGACGTTCCTCCCTATCCAGCATTGGCCTCTCATTTTGACGCCCCGTTCATGACTGTTGACCAGCGTTCCTGGTGGCGGGCGCTCCTCCTGCTTCTCGGGGGGAGCGTCCTTCTCTTTGCGAGTGCTGCCTGTGCCCAACCGGCCTCTCCTCCGCCCGAAGCGAGACCGCAACTGGGCATCGACGTGCAGGACTACGACTTCGACCTCACCCTTGCCGACACGACCGATCGCATCGAGGGGGTGGCCACCGTGCGCCTCCGCGTCACGACCGACACCCTCACGGCCGTTCGTCTCGACCTCGTAGGACCACCAGTCGCGACGGGCGATCCCGGTATGCGGGTCGAATCGGTGTTTGAGGACGGCGCCGCCGTTCCGTACACGCACACGAGCGACATCCTGCGCATCACGCCGGATGCGGGCCTCACCGACGGGGCGACGCACACCTTTCGCATCCGCTACGCGGGCGTGCCCACCGACGGCCTCATCATCGGCACCAACCGGCACGGCGACAGAACCTTCTTCGGTGACAACTGGCCCAACCGGGCGCGCCACTGGCTGCCCGTGGTGGACCACCTCTCCGACAAGGCGACCGTCGCGTTTCGGGTGACGGCCCCCGCCCGGTACGAGGTTGTGAGCAACGGCGCGCTGGTGAGCGACTCGACGACCGGCGACACGCGCACCACGCACTGGCGCACCGACGTGCCCCTGCCCACGAAGGTGATGATCGTCGGCGTCGCCGACTTTGCGATCGACACGGTGGCAACCGTCGACGGGGTGCCCGTGCAGAGCTGGGTCTATCCGGAGGACCGCGAGGTGGGGTTCAAGGACCTCGGACAGGCGCCGCCCATCCTCCGCTTCTTCGAGGAGAACTTGGGCCCGTACCCGTACGAGAAGCTCGCCAACGTGCAGTCGGCCACGCGCTACGGCGGCATGGAGAACGCCGCCGCCATCTTCTACAGCGAGCAGGCGGTGGCCGACGGCGAGGACGATACGCCGCTGCTGGCCCACGAGATCGCGCACCAGTGGTATGGCAACACCGTGACGGAGGCCGACTGGCCGCACCTCTGGCTCAGCGAGGGCTTTGCAACGTACCTCACGGGGCTCTATCTGGAGCACGCCCGGGGGGACGATGCCTTCACGAAATACATGGAGGAGGCTCGCCGACAGGTCGTCACATTTCACGAGAAGCGTCCGGACGAACCGCTCGTGGACACGACGTACAGCGATCCGAATGAGCTCCTCAACACGAATCCGTACCAGAAGGGCGCCTGGGTGCTGCACATGCTTCGTCACGAACTGGGCCTGGAAACGTTCTGGACGGGACTGCAAACGTACTACGATCGATATCGAAATCAGAACGCGAGCACTCGTGATTTTCGTCGGGTGATGGAGGACGTGTCCGGTCAAGATCTGAAGGGGTTCTTCGACCAGTGGACGCGCCGGGCCGGGCATCCGGTCATCGACGGGACGTGGACGTACGACGCGTCGGCGAACGAGTGCGCGGTGACGCTGCGGCAGACCCAGGACGCTGCACCGTTTCAGGGGACGGTCGACGTGGCGATTGAGACTGATCGACGAAGCACCACGACCCTGGTGATGCGCAACCGGACGGCCCAGACGCGGGTGGATTGTGCGCAGCCTCCCTCCTCCGTCACGCTCGATCCGTATACCCGACTTCTCGGAGAGCTTTCCATGAAGCGAGCACAGTAAATTTCACTCGTTGAGCTTCTCCCTTTGGATTTGACCTGGGGGCGGTGCCTTGCACATATCGATGTCGCGATCATTTGTCAGAGGGGACATTGTGCGTTTCTTTTTCTGCCGTTCTGCCGCGGCCCGCGTTCCGCTTTTTCTCGCGGCGGCGGGATTCCTGGCTTCCACTGCCGGCGCCCAGCCGAATCCGCCGGAGCCCCCGAGCCGGAACGAAGCCGCCGTGCGGGCGACAATCGACGCGCTCTTCGACGGCATGCGGGCGGGCGACCGCGCAGCGGTACGCGCCGTTTTTCACAAGCAGGCCCGCCTGCACACGGCGCTGGGACCGTCCGATTCGACGGCCGTGCAGGTAACGTCGGTCGATGAATTCGTTGCGGCCGTGGGGCAGTCCCGCGAGAAGGTGTGGGACGAGCGCATCTGGGACGTGACGATCCGGGTCGACGGCCCGCTCGCCGGCGCCTGGGTCCCCTACGCTTTTTACCACGGCGACGAGTTGTCCCACTGCGGCGTCAATGCCGTGCAGTTGGTGCAGGGCGAGGACGGCTGGGCCATTCTGCAACTCACCGACACGCGGCGGCAGGACTGTGACGTGCCAGATGACGTG
>CAZSBW010000325.1:0-4036 GCA_964604815.1 uncultured Salinivenus sp.
TGAACCTGACCCAGTTCCAGAGCTTCGAAGACACCGAGAACGGCGACTACACGCCACGATATACCGTCCAGATCGTGGACGTGGAAGACACAGATGGAGACGGAACTGCCGACGAATTCCAGGGGGCGCTCGGTCAGGAGGAGATCTTCGACCAGCGTCGTACGGGCTCCACCTACAGCTCGCAGTGGCAGATGAAGTTCGGCGTCCGATACAACTTCTAGTGATTCGGGTCCTGCGTCATCCCTGGAGCCGGGGCCGATTCAGTTCGGTCCGGGCCCAGGGGCGTATGGGGCACCTGTGCCGGGCGGGTCCCCAGGAGCGTTGCATCGTTCTCCGGTTTCCTTCCGAGACCACCTATACACAGATTTAGAGTCTCATGCGTATTCGATACAGCCTTCTCCTTACTCTCTTTCTAGCCGCCGGGGTCGTTCTCACGGGCTGCGACAGCGGTGACTCTTCGGGTGAACTCGTCGCCAGCTTCGAGCAGGTAAATGCGAGTGAGTTGACTCTCGACTTCAAGGATCGAAGTCGAAACCCGGGGGGAGCGATCGCCTCTCGCTCCTGGGAATTTGGCGACGGCTCCACGGGATCGGGGGCGACCCCCTCCCACACCTATTCCGAGCCCGGTACGTACACCGTGACCCTCACGGTAGAGGGCAGCGACGGCAGTACCGCCTCGACGAGCCGTGATGTCTCCACTGATCGAGTCGGCGAGCAGGAATTCGAGGTGACCATCGAGAATGTCGGTGGGGTCTTCCCGATCACGAAGAGTGGAGGGTTCGGGTCCTCGCCTGCGGGCCCCGGCGACCAGTTCCAGTTTCGCTTCACGGCGGGGCCGGAAGAACTTCCGGGCACCGGCGCTGTGCTTTCGATGGCAACCATGTTCGTTCAGTCGAACGATGCCTTTTACGCCTTCGGGCCGGGCGGCGTGCCCCTCTTTGACGGCAGCGGAGTGCCCGTCGGCCTCGATGGGCCAGTCGACGTGACCGACGCCGTTGGCCTGTGGGACGCCGGTACCGAGGAAGACCAGGAGCCGGGTGCCGGCAGCAATCAGGCGCCGCGCCAGCTGCAGCCCGATACGGGGCCGGACGAAGGTGGCAGCGTCGTTCAGATCACGAACCTCGACGACGATCCGATGCTCGAAGACACGGCCACCGTTGACACGGAGCCGGACACGCTCGAGTACCCGCCGGTGTCGGACGTCATCAACGTGACCGTAGAGAGTGAGGAGGACCCGACATCGGGCGCTTACGAGTTCACGGTCACTGTGGAGAATGTGAGCGACGCGTCCGGGGCGACGGCCAATGGCCAGGACATTCCGCTCTCGCCGGGCAGTTACGCCGCGCACTTCGACCAGACGCCCGGCGGGGACGACGTGACCTATCCGGGCTTCACGCCGGGCGAGTCGGCCTCGGACGGTATCGAGCGCATCGCGGAGGACGGTGCACCGCGGGGCGCAGGTTCTGCCCCCGGCGACCACGTGGGGACGCTGGCGGGCCTGACGGGTGTGACGGTCCCCCTCTCGCCGGGTGCGTACGCTGCTCACTCGAGCAACATTCAGCCCTTCAGCCTCGTCCAGGAAGCATCTGATGGTATCGAAGACATCGCAGAGGACGGCAGGCCGCAGACGCTGGCCGAGACCCTCGGCGGCAGCGATGCGGTGACCGACGGCGGTACCTTCGGCGGCGGACCGTTGCCCCCCGCGATGGGGAGTGAGACCAACAGCGTCTCGTTCACGGTCTTCGCGAGCCCACCGGGCGAAGAGGACTCGGGGGATCGCCTCTCCTTCGCCACGATGTACATCCAGTCGAACGATGCCTTCTACGCATTCGATCCGGCGGGCCTCCGTCTCTTCGACGACAGCGGAACCCCAATCAGCGGTGAGGTCACCAGTTCGGTGCGCCTCTACGACGCAAAGACCGAGCAGGACGAGGAGCCGGGCGTCGGCATCTTCCAGGCGCCGCGCCAGTATGATTTGAACATCGGTCCGGAGGAAAGCCGCACCGTCGACCGCATTGAGGACACCGACGGGGATTCGTTCCTCGACGAAGATGGCTTCAACTACTACCAGACCTCGAACGTGATCAGGGTCACAGTGACGCCCCGATAGGGGTCGTCGGCGTCCGGAGAGATCGCCCACACGCTGCCCGGCGCGTTTGCGTCGGGCAGTGGTGTTTGGGGGCTTTCCACTGCGGAATTGAAAGAGTGGGGAGGCACAGGTTCTTAATAAAGAGCGATGGAAAGAGCGACGAACGTCTCCTATCTTAGATTATGTTTCGCGTCAAAAGCCTTAGATGAGAAGACGGACGACGTGCGCCTGGGTGCGCAAGCATTCATTGCGGAATCCTTCACTGTCGCCAAATTTTGGTTCACAAACGGAGCTACCGATCATGAAGACCACCGCCACACGCTGGCTGCTCCTCACTGTTGCGCTTTGTCTGTTGCCCGTTACGGAGGGCATGGGGCAGGCCACGACGGCCTCCATGACGGGAACCGTCGTGGATGAGAACGGCGAACCGCTGCCCGGCGTCAACGTCCTCGCCATCCATCAGCCGACGGGGACCCGCTATGGGGTGGCCACCAACGCGCAGGGGGGGTACGCGATTCAAGGCATGCGGGTCGGGGGGCCGTACGAGGTGACAGTCTCCTTTGTCGGGTACCAGGACGTGCGTCGGGAGGATATTCAGCTCCGGCTCGATGAGACCCGGGAGGTTAACTTTCAGCTCCAGCCGAAGACGGAGGAGATGGAGGAGTTGCAGGTTGTTGGCGAGCGGTCGGAGAGCGCGACGATTAGTGCGGACCGCACCGGGGCCCGAACGAACGTCTCGAATGAAGAGATCGAAGAGCTTCCCACGATCCAGCGCAGTCTAGGCGACTTCGCGCGGCTCATTCCGCAGTTTACCGGAACCGACGGCCAAAACATTGGGGGGCGCAACGAGCGATACAACAGCGTACAGGTCGACGGGGCGACGCTCAACGACGTATTCGGCCTTTCCGGGTCCGGCGGCGTGCCGGGGGGACAGGCTGGGACCCAGCCCATCAGCCTGGACGCCATCGAGGAGTTCAACGTCGACATTTCCCCGTACGACGTTCAGCAGAGCGGCTTCACGGGCGGGCGCATCAACGCCATCACCAAGAGCGGGACCAACGAGTTTTCCGGCTCCCTCCGATACCTCGGCCGGAATGAAACCCTGATCGGTGACCTGGACGGAGAGGAATTCGGCACCGACTTCGGCGAGCAGTACTTCGTGGGCACGCTGGGCGGGCCCATCATCGAAGACGAGCTGTTCTTTTTCGTGAACGTCGAAATCTTCCGACGGGGAGAACCGGAGGACACACGGGTGGGATCGAACGTAGATGCCCCCAACGTCTTTGCGGTCCCGCGCTCGACGATGGAGCGGATCCGGGACATTTCTCAGTCGCAGTACGACTACGATCCGGGCGGCTTTTCGACCCTTACGCAGCGGCAGGACAACCAGAAAGTGCTCGCCAAGCTGGACTGGAACGCAACCGACAGTCACCGCCTGACGCTCCGACACAACTACGTGGACGCCTACGAGGAAACGGGGCTCACCCGGTTCTCGAACGGCTTCGACTTCGAAAACCAGCAGTACCAGTTCGAAAGCCAACAGAACAGCACCTCGCTGGAGGTCAACAGCACCTTCGGCGACAGCTTCTTCAATGAGTTTCGATTCGTGTACACGCGCATCCGGGACAACCGCGACCCCAGCGGCGATCTGTTCCCCGAGGTGAATCTTCAGCTCGAGGATGGCTCTGTGGGCCTCGGCGTGGGGGGGATCGAGCAGGCCAACCGGCTCGACCAGGACCTGTTCGAGATCTCGGACAATTTGACCTACCGCCGCGGCGATCACACGTTCAAGGTAGGCACCCAAAATGAGGTGTTCATTTTCAACAACCTCTTCATCCAGGACCTGGTCGGCTCCTACGAATTCAGTTCCTTCGAGGTGGGGGACAGCACGGTGACCGCCGTCGAGGCCTTCGAGCGCGGCCAGCCGACGTCCTACAGCCACACCTA